>NZ_JBEYKR010000150.1:0-16777 GCF_040703535.1 Streptomyces sp. NPDC007346 | reverse complement strand
GAGCCACCAGCCTGGTGGAGCCGCAGCCCGCAGCTCGCAGCCGGAGCCACCAGCCGCAGCCCGCAAGCCCGCGGCTCGCCAGCCGCAGCCCGGGGCTCGCATCCCGCAGCCGCAGCCCGGGGCCCCGGTCCGTCAGCTCTCGACCGGTGCCACACCGATCGGGCAGGACACCCCCGTACCGCCGATCCCGCAGTAACCGCCCGGGTTCTTGTCCAGGTACTGCTGGTGGTACGCCTCCGCCGGCCAGAACGGGCGGCCCTCGGCCGGGAGGATCTCCGTGGTGATCTCCTTGTGGCCCGAGGCCGTCAGCACCTTCTGGTACGCCTCGCGGGAGGCGTCCGCCGCCGCTGCCTGCGCGGGCGAGTGGGTGTAGATCGCGGAGCGGTACTGGGTGCCCACGTCGTTGCCCTGGCGGAAGCCCTGGGTCGGGTTGTGGGACTCCCAGAAGAGCTTCAGCAGCTCCTCGTACGGGACGACCGCCGGGTCGAAGACCACGCGGACCGCCTCCGTGTGGCCGGTCAGGCCCGAGCAGGCCTCGTCGTACGTGGGGTTCTCGGTGTAGCCGCCCTGGTAGCCGACCAGCGTCGTCCAGACGCCCTCCGTCTGCCAGAACTTCCGCTCCGCGCCCCAGAAGCAGCCGAGCGCGAAGTCCGCCACCTCCAGCCCCTCCGGGTACGGCCCCACCAGGGGGTTGCCGAGGACCGTGTGGCGGGAGGGGACCGTGAATTCGGGAACGGGGCGGCCGCGCAGGGCCTGCTCCGGGGTGGGGAGCTCGGGGGTGCGGCGGTTCAGGAACATGCGGTGGCTCCTCCGGGGTCGGGTTCGTCCCCCTTACAACAAGGGAGCGGCTGCCGGGATTCCGGGGCGGGGACCGTCCCCCACCGCCACCCCACTGCTACCGCACCGCGCCCGTCGCCACACTCGTCGCCACGTCCCGTCGCCGCGCCCGTCGCCGCGCCCGTCGCCACACCCGTCGCCGCGTCCGTCGCGGCGCCGCTCAGCGCGGCAGCGTCGCAGGGGAGCCGCCGTTCGCCTCGTACCCCGCGACCGCCAGCGCCCGGTAGACCGTGTACTGCGCGGCCGGGTCCGGCTCCGCCGTCCAGGGCAGCGCGCCCACGTGGCCGTCGATGAGGACCAGCTGGTGCATCGCCTCCGACCAGCGCTCCATGTGGACCAGGAACAGCACCAGCAGGTGGCGCACATGGGCGAGCATCGGGTCGTCCGGGCGGGCCGAGTGGACCGCGAACATCGCGCCCTCGACCGCCTTCGTCACCACCTGGCCGCGGTAGAAGCCCTGCACGAGGTTGACCTCCGGCAGGTGCTCGTACAGCGCGAACAGCGGCAGCGCGGCGAGCAGCGAGCCCTGCGGGGCGCGGGCGGCGGCGGCCGTGGCGAAGGCCTCGGCGTCCGCGCGTGAGCCGTGCCACTTCTCGCAGTGGTAGTGCAGCGCCGCGATGTGCGCGCCCATGTGCGCCGGGGCCCGGTCGATGATCTTCGCCCAGAGCTGGTCGAACTGCTCGGCGGGGTAGTTCAGGCCCCGGGCCACCGCCAGCTCCACGATGTACGGCACCGGGTCGCCCGGGGCGAGCAGGGCCGCCTCGCCGCAGACCGTACGGGCCTCCTCCAGGATGATCCGGAAGTCGTCGGTCCCCGCCGCCGAGGAGCGCCACGCCTGCTGCACCAGGAACTCCGCGTGCACCGCCGCCCCGCCCGCGTCCTTCGGGGACTGGGCCCGCCAGGCGCGCAGCCACGACCCGCCCTTGCCCGGCTGCTGCGCCAGCTCCAGCGAGGCCGCGCCCGCGAAGGCCTGCACCCGCTGCCAGCGCACCTCGCCCTCCTTCGGCGTACCGGCGAGCAGCTGGGCGGCGGCCCGCCAGTCCTGGGTGGCCTGGACGACGTCGAGGACGTCGAGGAGATCCTGGTCCGGGCCGGGCATCCGGACGTCCAGCTCCTCCTGGCGCGCGAAGCCGTAGGTGTCGGGGTCGGCCGCGTCGGGTGAACCCGGGGCGACCTGGCGGATACCACCCCGGCGGCGCATGACCCAGGGGCCGACGATCGCGGCGAGCATGCACATCGCGAGCAGGAACAACAGAATCTCCATGGCTCCATTGTCACCGGAGTGGCGAGTGGCCCGTACGGGCCCTCCCGGCCCTCCCGACGAACTACGCTCGGGAACCATGAGCGACCATCACAGCTTCGAGACTCTCGCGATCCACGCGGGGAACACCGCCGACCCCCTCACCGGCGCGGTGGTTCCGCCCATCTATCAGGTGTCCACGTACAAGCAGGACGGCGTGGGCGGGCTGCGCGGCGGTTACGAGTACAGCCGCAGCGGCAACCCGACCCGCACGGCCCTGGAGGAGAACCTGGCGGCCCTGGAAGGCGGCCGCCGCGGTCTCGCCTTCGCCTCCGGCCTCGCCGCCGAGGACACCCTCCTGCGTACGCTGCTGACCCCCGGTGACCACGTGGTCATCCCGAACGACGCCTACGGCGGCTCCTTCCGGCTGTTCGCCAAGGTCGCCGCGCGCTGGGGCGTGGAGTTCTCGGTCGCCGACACCTCGGACGTGGCGGCGGTGCGGGCGGCCATCGCCCCGCGTACCAAGGCGATCTGGGTGGAGACCCCCTCCAACCCGCTGCTCGCCATCACCGACATCGCCGCCGTCGCCCAGGTCGCGCACGAGGCCGGGGCCCGCCTCGTCGTCGACAACACCTTCGCCTCGCCCTACCTCCAGCAGCCCCTCGCGCTCGGCGCGGACGTCATCGTGCACTCCACCACCAAGTACATGGGCGGCCACTCCGACGTCGTCGGCGGCGCCCTGGTCGTCAGCGACCCGGAGCTGGCCGAGGAGCTGGCGTTCCACCAGAACGCCATGGGCGCGGTCTCCGGCCCCTTCGACGCCTGGCTCGTGCTGCGCGGCATCAAGACCCTCGCCGTCCGCATGGACCGGCACACCGAGAACGCCACCAGGGCCGCCGAGCTGCTGACCCGGCACCCCAAGGTCTCCCAGGTCTACTACCCGGGCCTTCCCGACCACCCGGGCCACGAGATCGCCGCCAAGCAGATGAAGACGTTCGGCGGCATGGTCTCCTTCCGCGTCGCGGGCGGCGAGGCGGCGGCGGTCGAGGTCTGCAACCGGACCAAGCTCTTCACGCTGGGTGAGTCCCTCGGCGGCGTCGAGTCGCTGATCGAGCACCCCGGCCTGATGACGCACGCCTCCGTCGCGGGCTCCCTGCTGGAGGTCCCCGCCGACCTGGTCCGCCTCTCCGTCGGCATCGAGAACGGCGACGACCTGCTCGCCGACCTCACCCAGGCCCTGGGCTGACCGGGCGGGGCCGGGGGGCCGCTTCCGGGCGGGCCCCCGGCCCTCACCACCCCTCCAGCGGAGGCGTCACCTCGGCCGGCTCGGGCAGCCACGGCTGCTCGACCCCGGCCCACACCAGGAACGCGGCGAACGCCGCCCCCGCCAGCCACCAGGCCGTACGCCGCGCCCCGCGCCGCAGCCGCAGCAGCCGGGCGCCGCGCCGCGCGGCCCGGTCCACCAGACCGGCCGGGACCGGCGGGTGCGGCCCCTCCAGCATCCGGCGGACCTCCGCCGACTTACGGTCCTGCCCCCCGTACCCGGTCACGGCGTCACCCCGGAAGCGAACGCCGAACCGGCGGCCGGACCTCTGGGGCCGGTGTCCGAACCCCTGGGGCCGGTGCCCGGACCGGTGGCCGGGCCCCGAGGCCCCGCAGCGGCGCCCCCGCGCCCCCGCCCCGCCGAGCGCATCACCGCGATCGAGCGGTCGCAGACGGCCCGCACCCGGTCCGCCGGGAGCCCCAGCAGCGCCGCCGTCTGGTCCTCGCCGACCTCCTCGTACAGCCGCAGCACCAGCACCAGCCGCTCCAGCGGCGCGAGCCGGTCCAGCACCCCGCCGAGCGGGCGCCGGTGGCGCCAGGCCTGACGGGCGAAGCGGACCGCGAGCTCCTGGCGGGTGCGGTCGTACGGGTCCTCGCCGCGCAGCCGGTCCCACTCCGCGTACGTACGTGCCAGCGCCGCGCGGAGCAGCCGCTCGGCCCGTACGCCTGCGGCCGGCTCGGCGGTGAGCAGCGTCGCCGTGTGCAGCAGGCGGCCGCCCGCGCCCGCCACGAAGGCATCGAACTCCTGGGCGCGGAGCCGGTCCCGGTGGGTCTGCCGCTCTCGCATGCAGCTCATCCGAGCCCCGGTGCGGCGCCCGGGTCAAGAGGGGCGACACACCGGGTCCGCGAGGCCCCCGGTCAGGCCGCCGGTCCGGGGCCCGGCCCCAGTTCGATGGCGAGCAGCGCGATGTCGTCCTCCTTGTCCTCGCCGAACGAGCCGAGGAGGAAGTCGCAGAGGGCCTCCAGCTCCCGGGGTCCTTCGAGGGACGTGGAGCGGAACGCCGCGAGGCTGTCGTCGAGGTTCTGGGTGCGCACCTCCACCAGGCCGTCGGTGATCAGCAGGATGCGGGTGTCCGGGGCGACCGGGTGGACGCGCGCCGGCGGGTGCGGCAGCCGGAGCCCCAGCAGCGGGCCGTGCTCGTGGAGGTAGGTGGCGCCGCCGTCGGGGGTGAGCAGCAGGGGCGGGATGTGACCGGCGTTGGCGACGTGGATCCGGCTGCCGTCCGGGTCGACCAGGACGAGGCAGAGCGTCACGGTGAGGCCGGGGCGGGTGTGGGCGAGGAGGGCGTCGAGCCGCTCCAGCACGTGGTGCGGCGGGTGGCCCTCCAGGGCGTAGGCGCGCAGCGCGTGGCGGATCTCGCCCATGACCGTCGCGGCGACGAGCGAGTGCCCGGCCACGTCACCGATGGCCAGGAGCAGCCCGTCCGGCGTCTCCAGGGCCTCGTAGAAGTCGCCGCCGATCTCGGCGTGGTCGGAGGCCGGGCGGTAGCGTACGGCGAGGGAGACGCCCGGTACGGACGGCAGCCGGTCCGGCAGGAACGTGCGCTGGAGGGCGAGCGCGAGGGCGTGCTCCTCGTTGTAGGTGCGCAGGGCCTCCAGGGCGAGGGCACAGGCGCTGGCCAGTTGCAGCAGCAGGTCGCGCCCGTCGTTCCCGCGGGCCGCGCGGGCGGGGACCGCGACGCACACCGGCGGACGGTTGCGCTTGGTCCGCGCCACCACCAGCACGACGTCCTCGTCGATCGGGTCGAGGGGCAGCAGCGCCTTCCACTGGCCCCGCGGCATCATCCTCACCTCGGCCCCGGTGTCGCCGCCCAGGGTGAACGCGGCGAGCCGGGAGAGCAGTTCGGACCCCGCCGGCAGGGTGAGGGGGGCCGCGCCCGGCTCCGGGGTGTGGCTGTGCACCGGCTGCCCCTGGGGGCTCAGGAAGATCGCGGTGGCGGGGCAGGACATGAGCGAGGCCGCACCGCCGGTGGCCGACGCGGCGAAGGAGTGGAAGCCGACGGCCCGGTAGACGTCCAGGGTCGCCCGGTTGAGGGCGGACAGCCGCAGGGTGAGACGTTCCGCCCGGTGCCGTGCCCGTACGTAGCGCAGGGCGGCCGTGACGGTGGCCAGGAACTCCTCGGGGTCGACGGGCTGGTCGAGGTAGGCGTCCGCGCCCCGGCTCAGCCCCTCGGTGTGGTCCTCCGGGCTCATGGCGACGGCGGAGACGTGGATGACCGGCAGCGAGGCGGTGCGCGGGTCGGCCTTGATCCGCTCGCAGACCTCGAAGCCGGTCATGTCGGGGAGCTGGACGTCGATGACCGCGGCCTCGGGCAGAGGGGTGTCGCGCGCGCCGATCAGGGCCAGGCCCTGGGTTCCGTCGGCGGCGTCGAGCACGGTGTGCCCGGCCCGTCTGAGCCAGCTGGTCAGGACGTAGCGGTTGGTCTCGTCGTCGTCGATCACCAGGATGGTCCCCGGTGCGCTGTCGCGTCGTCTCGTCTCGGTCACGCGTCGGCCTCCGGAGCGGGGGGTGCGGGCGGGGGAGCGGGCCGGTGGGGCAGCCGGACCTCGACGCGGGTGCCCGCGCCGGGAGTGCTGGACAACCGCAGGGTGCCGCCCAGGAGTTCGGTGAGGGTGCGGGCGTAGGGGAGTCCGAGGCCGGTGCCCCGGTGAGTGCGCTGGAGCGGCCCGCGTACCTGGTAGAACTCCTCGAAGACCCGGGGCAGTTCGTCCTCGGGGATGCCCACACCGGTGTCCGTCACGGTGAAGGTCATCCACGGCCCGGCAGCCTCCCCGGCCGCCTCGAACGCCAGCGTGACCTCGCCCTTCTCGGTGAACTTCAGGGAGTTCGACAGCAGGTTGCGCAGGATGCGGGTGAGCAGGGCCTCGTCGGTCACCGTGACCGGGAGCGTGCCGGGGTCGGGCATCAGCAGGGCGACGCCGTCCGGCATCCCGGTGGAGCGCATCACGGCTCCGAGCTGACCCACCAGCGCCCGCAGGTCGACCGGGGCGGAGACGATCTCCAGCTGGCCCGCCTCCGCCTTGGCCATGTCCAGCAGATCGTTGACCAGCGAGAACAGGGTCTGCCCCGAGGCGTCGATGAGCAGGATCTGACGGCGCTGCTCCTCGGTGAGCGGTGCGGAGCCGGACGCCAGCAGCAGCCGGGAGAGCGCGACCACCGCGTTCACGGGGGTGCGGAGCTCATGGCTGATGTTGGTCCAGAAGCGCGTCTTGGCCTCGCTGGTCTCCCGCAGCCGGTTCGACTTCTCCTCCAGCTCGGCGTGGAGGGCCACGACGCCGCTGTTCGTCTCCTCCAGCTCCTGCGACAGCTCGGTGTAGAGCGCGAGGACCCCCCGGTTCGTCTCCTCCAGCTCGTCGTTGAGCCTGCGCAGCTCCTCGCGCTGGGCCCGGGTCTCCTCCAGGGTGGCGATCAGGTCGCGGGTCTGCGCCCGCAGGTCGTCGGCGAGCGTCATGGGCGCGTGGCGGCGCAGGGCTTCGCGCACCTCCAGCCGGGCGGCCGGGGTGTCGGCCCAGCCGGCGGGCAGCGGGTGTTCCGCGACGATCCGTTCCCGCGCGCCGCCGCTCTCGTGGCGGACCCGGTGCAGCAGGCGGGAGGCCGGTTCGAGATCGGGGGCCGCCTTCGTACCGCCGTCCCACTCGAAGACGACGGCCAGGGCGGGTTCCGGGCCCGTGGGCAGGGTGAAGGCCACCGTCAGCCCGTCGCAGCCCAGCCGGTCGCGGCCCAGTTCGCTGAGCGCGGTGGCGATGCGCACCTGGTCCTGGCGGTCCATGCCCAGGGCCTCCGCCGCGCTCTGGCCGATGCGGCGCAGGGCGAAGACGTCCTGCGCCGTGGCGAGACCGAACGCGGAGAGGGACGCGGACCGGGCGGCCGACACCGTCACCAGGCCCCCTTGACGACCACGATCCCGGCGTCGTCACGGCGGACACCGGCCTCGCGCAGCAACTGGCCCGCCATCACGGCGGGGGTGTGCCGGAGCAGCCCGGGTATGTCGTCCGCCTTCCAGCGCTCGGTCAGCCCGTCGGAGTGCATGACCAGCGCACTGTCCGGCTTCAGCGGCAGCTCGAACGTCCGCAGGCTCCGCATCTGCTGCCCGACGATGCCCGGGGCCGAGAGCAGGCCGTTGCGGGACTCGGGGCCGAGGAGGACGCCGCTCACGTTGCCGATGCCGCAGTAGAACAGGCGCCGCGTGGCGGGTTCGATCCGGGCCACCGCGACCGCGCCGCCCCGGGTGCCGCGCAGCGCCGTGTGGATGTCGCGCAGCAGGCCCTCCGGGTGGCGCGCGGTGCTCTGCCGGAACGCCTTGACGGCGGCCTCACCGGCGAGCGCGGCCAGCGGACCGTGTCCCAGCCCGTCGCAGAGCATGACCAGGATGGCCGGCTCCGGTGAGGGGGCGGCCAAGGTGGCGCCGGAGCGCGGATCGTGGCCGGTGCCGGGGTCCACGCGTACGGCCCAGGCGTCGCCGCAACTCGTCTCGCCGCTGATGGGCCGGGTCAGGCCCGAGGCCGGGGAGGGCTCGGCTCCGGCCGTCTCGGCCACGGCCTCGCGGGCCCAGAACTGGGCGGCGAGGACCGTGCCCCGCCCCGGGACCGAGTGGATGTCGAAGACGTCGGCGAGCCGGGCGACCGCCCCGAGCCCGATGCCGAGGGTGCCCGCGGTGGACGTGCCGTCCGTGAGGGCGGCCTCCACATCGGCCATGCCGGGGCCGGTGTCCACGGTGAGGAACTCGACGCCGGCCCGGTCCGCGGTCCGCAGGACCCGTAGCAGCAGCGCCCCGTCGGTCGCGTGCCGCTGGAGGTTGGTCGCGGCCTCGGTGACGGCCAGCGCCACTTCCGAGGCCCGGTAGCTCTCCAGGCCGATGCGGCGCGCCAGCGTCGCCGCCGCTCCCCGCGCCGCCGAGGGCATCTCGGCGTCGGCCCGGAACCAGGCGATGTCCTCGCAGTCGAAGATCCTGAGAGACGTCATCGGGCCCACTTCACGATCGACACCGTGGTGCCCTGACCCTCCTCGGTGTCCAGGAAGAACTCGTCGACCAGCCGGCGCGCCCCGCTCAGCCCCAGGCCCAGTCCGCTGCCCGAGGTCCAGCCGTCGGTCAGGGCCAGCTCGGTGTCGGCGATCCCGGGCCCGGAGTCCTCGAAGACCGCCGCGACACCGCGCCGCCCCTCCCGCTCCACCAGGCCGGCCCTCATCGCGCCGCCACCGCCGTACACCAGGGTGTTGCGGGCGAGTTCGCTGGCGGCCGTGATGAACTTCGTCTGGTCGACCAGGGACAGCTTGCACTGCTGTGCGAACGCGCGGACCTGCTGGCGTGCCCGTACGACGTCGTCGTTCTGGGCGATGGCCTGTGTCTGCGGCTCCTGCCCCACCGCCCAGGGGATGCTCATCGCCGGTCCGCGTCGGCGGCGGACCGACGCAGCAGCGCGAGACCCTTCTCCAGGTCGAGTGCGGTACGTACCCCGCCCAGCGACAGGCCCAGCTCGACGAGGGTGATGGCCACGGCCGGGCGCATGCCGACCACCACGGTCTCGGCGTCGAGCAGCCGGGATATGGAGGCGATCGTGGCCAGCATCCGGCCCACGAAGGAGTCGACGATCTCGACGGCGGTGATGTCGATGACGACACCGCGGGCCGCGCGCGAGACGATCTGCTCGGCCAGGTCCTCCTGGAGGTTCAGCACCGTCTGGTCCTCCAGGTCCACCTGGATGGAGACGAGAAGGACGTCACCGATCCGCAGGACCGGAACCCGCTCGGTCATCGCCCGCCGCCCTGGCGCGCGACGAGGTCGATGCCGGACTTCTTCAGCGCGAGCTGGAGGGCGTCGGCGAGGGACGCCTTGGTGACGATGTCACCGAACTCGATCCCCAGGGCCACGATGGTCTGCGCGATCTGCGGGCGGATGCCGGAGACCGTGCACTCCGCGCCCATCAGCCGGGCCGCCACGATCGTCTTGAGCAGGTGCTGGGCGACCTGGGTGTCCACGGCGGGAACGCCCGTGATGTCGATGATGGCCTGCTCGGAGCCGGTGTCCACGAGTGCCTGGAGGAGCTTCTCCATCACCACCTGGGTACGGGCCGAGTCCAGGGTGCCCACGAGGGGCACGGCTATGACACCGTCCCAGAGCTTCACCACGGGGGTCGACAGCTCCATGAGCTGGGCGGCCTGCGAGCTGATGATCTCCTCGCGGGTGCGGGTGTACGTCTCGATGGTGAACAGGGCCAGGTCGTCGAGGAGCCGGCTCAGCCGCAGGTACCTGCCGGTGTCCTCGGCCGATCCGTCCCGCAGCGCCGGTTCGAACGCCCTCTTGAGCGCGAGCACGCTGATCGCCGTCTCGCTGGGCGTGAAGCCCTGGCGGGCCCGGTTGCGCGACAGCTCGGTCAGCAGCGCCCGGGTCTCGGAGAGGTTCTCGCCGCGGGCCTCCTCCCCGCCCGCGCCCAGCGCCTCCACGAGCGCCGCGTACAGCTCACGCAGCTCGCGGTCGACCTCGGCCCTGCTGATACGGCCCTTGAGCGACCCGGCGACGCTGTCGATCCACTCGTTCTCGACTCTCTCGCGCTCGGCGGACAACAGTCCCACCAGATCGCTCTTGCTGTCCTGCTTCGCCATCTCCGGCGCCCCTTAGAGGTAAAAAGTATCCATCTGGCAACTCTTCGCGAAGCGTACGGCAAGGCCCACAGGAGCTGACGGCCTGTGGGCACGAGCACGTTCGCGGAGCGCGCGATGGACGGCGCCGGGCGGAGGCGTCAGTCGCTCTGCGGCGGCTGGTGTGCGGCCTGCCGGGCGGCCAGCGACCCGTTGAACCGGGTGAGCAGCGCGCAGAAGGTGTCCCGTTCCTCCTGCGTCCAGCCGTCCGTCACCTGCGACATCAGCTCGCGCCGCGAGGCGCGGACCTCCTCCAGGCGGGCCTGGCCGCGCGGGGAGAGCTGGAGCACCACGGCCCGGCCGTCCTCCGGGTGCGAGGTCCGCTTGACCAGCCCGGTGTCGACGAGCGGGGCGACCTGCCGGGTCACGGTCGAGGAGTCGATACCCATGCCCGCGGCGAGCGCCTTGACGCCCATGGGGCCTTCCCGGTCCAGCCGGTTCAGCAGCAGGTACGCCGCCCGGTCCATCGAGTTGCGGACCTGGCCGACACCGCCGAGGCGGGTCTGCTCGGCACGGCGGGCGAAGACCGCCACCTGGTGCTGGAGGGAGTCCAGCAGGCGGTCGGGACCCGGGTGTTCGGGGACTGCGCCCCCGGAAGGAGACGCAGCAGTCGTCATGTCCTGAGGGAGCATGGCCGGGGGCTCTCTTCGTGCGGTGTCGGATGGGTGGGGGACAGAGTACGCGGCCCCGGGGCAACGCGTACCAGTGCCGCACAAACCTGCGGACACCACCGCAGGCCGCCATGAGACAAGTCTGCCGGGACCGCTTCGAGCTGCAAGACTTGCGGACATGATGTTCCGCTCGACCACCCGGCAACCGACCTTGATCCTCGACGACGTCCGGGGCGCGCAGAAAATGCTGTCCGGGGTGGCCAGGGTGACCGCCCTGGAGGGCAGCCGCCATCTGACCGAGCTCGTCGGCGCCCCCGTCCACCTCAAGTGCGAGAACCTCCAGCGCACCGGCTCCTTCAAGCTGCGCGGCGCCTACGTCCGCATCTCCGGCCTCACCCCGGTGGAGCGGGCGGCCGGGGTGGTCGCCGCCAGCGCCGGGAACCACGCCCAGGGCGTCGCGCTGGCCTCCTCGCTCCTCGGCGTACGCTCCACCGTCTTCATGCCCGTCGGGGCGCCGCTCCCCAAGGTCGCCGCGACCCAGGAGTACGGGGCCGAGGTGCGGCTGCACGGCCAGGTCGTCGACGAGACACTGGCCGCCGCCCAGGAGCACGCGGCGCGGACCGGCGCGGTCTTCATCCACCCCTTCGACCACCCCGACATCATCGCGGGCCAGGGCACGGTCGGGCTGGAGATCCTGGAGCAGTGCCCGGAGGTCCGCACCATCGTCGTCGGCATCGGCGGCGGCGGTCTCGCGGCCGGGATCGCCGTCGCGGTGAAGGCGCTGCGCCCCGACATCCGGATCGTCGGCGTCCAGGCCGAGGGGGCCGCCGCCTACCCGCCCTCGCTGGCCGCCGGGCGCCCGGTCTCCCTCGACGACCCGGTCACGATGGCGGACGGCATCAAGGTGGGGCGCCCCGGAGACGTCCCGTTCGCGGTGATCGAGGAGCTGGTCGACGAGGTCCGCACCGTCACCGAGAACGAGCTGTCCAGCGCGCTGCTGCTCTGCCTGGAGCGGGCCAAACTGGTGGTGGAGCCGGCCGGGGCGAGCCCGGTGGCCGCCCTGCTCAGCGACCCGGGGGCGTTCCAGGGGCCGGTGGTGGCGGTGCTCTCCGGCGGCAACGTGGACCCGCTGCTGATGCAGCGCGTCCTGCGCCACGGGATGTCCGCCGCCGGCCGCTACCTCAGCCTGCGCCTGCGGCTCACCGACCGGCCGGGGGCGCTGGCCACCCTGCTGGCCGCGCTGACCGTGGCCGACGCCAATGTGCTCGACATCAGCCACGTGCGCACCGACCCGCGCCTCGGGCTGACCGAGGTGGAGGTCGACCTCCACCTGGAGACCAAGGGGCCCCGCCACTGCGAAGAGGTCGAGGCGGCGCTGCGCGCGGAGGGGTACCGGGTCATCGGCTGACCGCCCGGTTCCCGCCGATTGGCCGGATCTCGTCGTTCACCGCGCGGTGAGGCGCCACGAATCCTAGGATCGCCCGTGAGTGTCCACATCCACGAGCGACGGGGGGAGCCCCGCAATGCCAGGTGCGATCTACGCCGAAGGCCTGGTGAAGACCTTCGGTGACGTACGAGCCCTGGACGGAGTGGACCTCGATGTGCCCGAGGGCACCGTCCTGGGGCTGCTGGGGCCCAACGGCGCGGGCAAGACCACCGCCGTACGGGTCCTGACCACCCTCCTGCGCCCCGACAGCGGCAGCGCGTTCGTGGCCGGCATCGACGTCCTGAAGAAGCCCAACGAGGTACGCCGCTCGATGGGGCTCTCCGGGCAGTTCGCCGCGGTCGACGAGTATCTGACCGGCCGGGAGAACCTCCAGATGGTCGGGCAGCTCTACCAGATGAGCTCCCGCGACGCGAGGACCCGGGCGGGGGAGCTGCTGGACCGGTTCAACCTCGCCGACGCCGCCGACCGCACCGCCAAGACGTACTCCGGCGGGATGCGCCGACGGCTCGACCTGGCCGCCGCCCTGGTCGTCTCGCCGCCCGTGATGTTCATGGACGAGCCGACGACCGGTCTCGACCCGCGCAACCGGCAGCAGCTGTGGGACGTCATCGAGAGCCTGGTGGAGGGCGGTACGACGCTCCTGCTGACCACGCAGTACCTGGAGGAGGCCGACCGCCTCGCCCACGACATCTGCGTCATCGACCACGGCAAGGTCATCGCCCGCGGCACCTCCGACCAGCTCAAGGCCCGTACCGGCGGCGAGCGCGTCGAGGTCGTCGTGCACCGCCCCGACGAGATCGAGTCCGCCCGCTCCGTCCTGACCACCCTCGGCAAGGGCGAGGTCACCGTCGTACGGCTCTCCCGCAAGCTGACCGTCCCGGTGAGCGGCGGGGCCAAGCTGCTCGCCGAGATCATCCGCGAGCTCGACGGCAGGGGCGTGGAGATCGACGACATCGCCCTGCGCCGCCCGACCCTGGACGACGTGTTCCTCTCCCTCACCGGCCACGCGGCCGAAGAGCAGGACAAGGACGAGGAGAGCCCCGGCGGGGGAGAAGCGGAACGCCGCCGGGGCTTCGGCAGCAAGGAGGACACCCTGTGAGCGTCACCACCAAGGAACCCTCCCTCATGGCCCCCCGCCCCTCCGGCGGCATCACGCAGTCGGTCAAGGACTCGCTCGTCGTCGCCAAGCGGAACCTGATCAGGATGACCCGGATCCCCGAGATGGTGATCTTCGGGCTGATCCAGCCGATCATGTTCGTGGTGCTGTTCACCTACGTCTTCGGCGGCTCGATCCGGGTCGGCGACTCCACCTCGCCACAGGCCTACCGCGAGTTCCTGATGGCCGGCATCTTCGCCCAGACGGTGACCTTCGCCACCGCGGGCGCCGGTGCGGGCATCGCCGACGACATGCACAAGGGGCTGATCGACCGCTTCCGGTCCCTGCCGATGGCCCGGGGAGCCGTCCTCACCGGACGCACCCTCGCCGACCTCGTACAGACCACCCTCACCCTCGTCGTCCTGGCGGGCGTCGCCCTCATCGTCGGCTGGCGCACCCACGAGAACATCGGCAAGGTGCTGCTCGGCTTCCTGCTGCTGCTCCTCCTGGGCTACGCGTTCTCCTGGATCGGCGCCCTCATCGGGCTCACCGTGCGCACTCCGGAGGCGGCCACATCGGGCGGGCTGATCTGGCTCTTCCCGCTGACGTTCATCTCGAACGCCTTCGTGGACGCCAACCGGATGCCGACCTTCCTGCGGCACGTCGCCGAATGGAACCCGTTCAGCGCCACCGTCCAGGCCTGCCGCGAACTCTTCGGCAACCTCCCGCCCGACTTCAGGACCCCGGACGCCTGGCCGATGCAGCACCCCATCCTGGCCTCGGTGCTCTGGTCGGTCCTGATCCTGGTGGTCTTCCGGACCCTGGCGGTCCGCAAGTACCGCTCGGCGACCGCCTGAGATCCGGTGGACCTACCGCCTGAGACGTGGCGGAGCTACCGCCTGACACCCGGCGGAGCTACCGCCTGAGACCTGGCGGAGCCTGCGCGACGACGTGGGAGCCCCGGCCTTCGAAGGCCGGGGCTCCCACGTCGTTCCGTTCGTGATGGGCCGGGCATCAGCCCTTGTACGGCTTCGCCGCCAGGATCTTCACCGTGGCCGTCTTGCCGTTGGGCAGCTCGTAGTCGGCGTCCTCGCCCGTCCGCTTGCCGTTCACCCCGAGACCGAGCGGGGACTGGGGGGAGTACGTCTCGATGTCCCCGCTGGCGTACTCGCGGGAGGCGAGCAGGAACGTCAGCGTGTCGTCCTCGTCGCCGTCGAAGGCGATCGTCACGACCATGCCGGGCTCGACCACGCCGTCGTCGGCCGGCGGCTCGCCGACCTTCGCGTGTTCCAGGAGCTGGGTGAGCTGGCGCACCCGCAGCTCCATCTTGCCCTGCTCCTCCTTGGCCGCGTGGTACCCGCCGTTCTCCCGGAGGTCACCCTCCTCACGGGCCGCCGCGATCTTGACGGCGATCTCCGTGCGCGCGGGACCAGACAGGTACTCCAGCTCGGCCTTGAGCTGGTTGTACGCCTCCTGCGTGAGCCAGGTGACGTTTTCGCTGGTCTGGGTCACAGGTGCTCCTCGTCGGTACTGGGAATACAAAGCATCGCCCTACCCGGAAGCATGTGCTTCCTCGGGTGGGCGAAACCACGAGCCTAACAATTCCCCAGGAAAAGGGGGAGAAGGTAAAGCGTCACACGTCCGGGTGGACTGGACCGGCGCCGAAAAGTGCAGGTCAGAGAGGGTGTGCCGGGGCGGGCGCGCCGGAAAGTCACCGGCGGCCGGTCAGCCGGCGGGAGAGTCGCCCGCCGTGCAGCCCGTGAGCTCGACCGCGGTGGCCCGCGCCCGGGTCCGCATCGCGACCAGCTCGTCGATCCGGTCGGAGCCGGGCCCGAAGCGGACCTCCTTGCGGCCGACCTCGCTGCCGTCCTGGCTCAGGGCCCGTACGGTGCAGTAGCCCTCGACCTCGCGGTCCTTGCGCACTTCGAGGTGGGCCTCGGTCCGCTCGTCGGAGGCGATCCGGAACTTGATCAGCTCGCCGCTGATGCCCTTGCCGCCCACGTAGTCGAAGCCGATCCAGGCGATCAGGCCGAGCATCGCGACGCCCAGCACCGAACCGACGATCTTCAGCGTGCGGTCCGCGCGCTGATCATCGGTCCTGCCGTACCGCCCCTGGGGCGTGGCTTCACGAACCGCCGTCATGATCTTTCCCTCCGGTCCGGGCAACGAGGAATTTTCCGCCTCCCCGTTCGGTCACTATAGAAGTCGCCCGTTCGTCTTCCGACCGCGCCCCAGAGGGACACAGCAGAACAACGACAACCAGGGTGATGGCACTCTCTCCCTGGCGACCCACCGCGGTCACATCACATCGCGACCACATCACTGAGGATCGAGCTTTGACTGAGCAGCTGCGACTGATGGCCGTTCACGCCCACCCCGACGACGAGTCGAGCAAGGGCGCGGCCACCATGGCCAAGTACGTGTCCGAGGGGGTGGACGTGCTGGTCGTGACCTGCACGGGAGGCGAGCGCGGCTCCATCCTCAACCCGAAGCTCCAGGGCGACGCGTACATCGAGAAGAACATCCACGAGGTGCGCACGAAGGAGATGGACGAGGCCCGGGAGATCCTGGGCGTCCAGCAGGAGTGGCTGGGCTTCGTCGACTCCGGCCTCCCCGAGGGCGACCCGCTGCCGCCGCTGCCCGAGGGCTGCTTCGCCCTGGAGGACCCCCAGGTCGCGGCCGGACGGCTGGTGGCGAAGATCCGGGCGTTCCGGCCCCAGGTCATCACCACGTACGACGAGAACGGCGGCTACCCGCACCCCGACCACATCATGACGCACACGATCTCGATGATCGCGTTCGACGGTGCGGCGGACGCGGAGGCCTTCCCCGAGGACGAGTTCGGGCCTCTCTGGACGCCGCGGAAGCTGTATTACAACCAGGGCTTCAACCGGCCGCGCACCGTCGCCCTGCACGAGGCGCTGATCGCCCGCGGCCTGGAGTCGCCGTACGGGGAGTGGCTGGAGCGCTGGAAGGAGTTCGAGCGGGTCGAGCGCACGCTGACCACGCACATTCCCTGCGGCGAGTTCTTCGAGATCCGCGACAAGGCGCTGATCGCGCACGCCACGCAGATCGATCCGGAGGGCGGCTGGTTCCGGGTTCCGATGGAGGTCCAGCGGGAGGTCTGGCCGACCGAGGAGTACGAGCTGGCGAAGTCCCTCGTCGATACCTCCCTCCCCGAGAGCGACCTCTTCGCGGGCATCCGCGACAATGCCTGATATGTACGCGACCCAGGCACTGACGCACGTCGTCCCGCTCGCCGCCGAGCTCGACAAGAACAAGGTCACCCCCGGCGTCCTCGGCTTCCTCGTCTTCGCGGCCCTCGCCGTCGGCGTGTGGCTGCTGATGAAGTCGATGAACCGCCACATGGGCAGGGTCGACTTCGAGGAGGCCCCGGACCCGGAGGCGGCCGCGGCCGCCACGAGCGGGGCGGCCCCGGGGGGCTCATCGGACAGGTAGGGCCCCAGGGCCCGAGGCAAGGAGGCCCCGGGGCCGCGGTTTTCCACGCCGAGGGTTTCGCACACGCTGATCTGCACGTGGTCCACCTGGTTGGTGCGCCACACCGCCTCCAGCAGCGCGTTGGCAA
>NZ_JBEYKR010000149.1:0-17023 GCF_040703535.1 Streptomyces sp. NPDC007346 | reverse complement strand
GGTTTGGCTGAAGCAGGGAATCGCCTCACGACGGCTCATCATCAACGACGCGAAGGCACTCGCTATCGCCTGGTCGACTTCCTCCAGGACGGGGATCGCGCTGTCGAGCCCGATCATCCCGATCAGCCGCTGCACGAACGGGGAGGGCGAGGCGAGCCGCAGCCGGCCACCCAGCGCGCTCTGCCCCTGGAGCAGGACGTTGACCGTGGTGGAGTCGGCGAAGCCCACACCCGCGAGGTCCACGACCACGGGACCGGAACCGGTGGCTGCCGCCTCGTCGAGCGCCCGGCTCAGGGGCGGGACGCTGTCGATATCGAGGTCACCCGACACGGTGAGGACCAGAGCACCCCGTTCCTGACGGGTGATGATGCTGACTGCTCTGTCTTCGCTGGGCGGTGGTTGCACGGGATGCACCTCGGGCAGTTCGGGCGGATGACGGACGCCGGTGTGCCGGACGGGTCGGCATGTTCCGTCCCTGCTCACGGCGGGGTACGGGGATAACGATAGAAGGAACAGTTGCCATTTGACAACATTCTCCATTGGGTAACAATCTGATCCGCAACGGTTGAAGGACCAGCCGTCAGCGGTGACGCACCGAGAGAAGCGGAAGCAGGGGCTGGATGAGGCTAGGCGCTGTCGGCGACATCATCGCGGAGCAGGGACGCCGCCGTACCCGTTTCCGGCGAGAGCCGCTCCGAGGCCGCCGCGTGGAAGGCCGCCAGGCCCTCCGCGAGCGCGGTCACGGCGGCCGGTTCCATCCGGTTCAGCACGGCACTCACCTCCCGGGCCCGCAGCGCCCGGTACTCTTCGAGGAGATTCCGGCCACGCAGGCTCAGCCGCAGCTCCACCTCACGTCGGCTCGTCGCGCTCGGCGCCCGCTGCACGAGCCCCATCGCCTCCATGCGGTCGCACAGCCGGCTCACCGACGGCGCCCGCGATCCCAACGCCTCGCCCAACGAGCGCAGATTGGTGCCCTCCTGCTTCTCGATCACGAGCAGGGCCCGGAGCTGGGAGGGCGATACCGTTCCCGAAGCGGCTGCCTCCTGGCCACGGCCCCAGAGCACCTCCAGCAGCTCCGAGGCCGCCGAGACGTCGGCGGTCACCTCTGCGCGGGTGCGCGGGCGGCGGGTGGAGTGGGGCATTCATCCACTCTGTCATCCGTCGGCCCCGCTTGTCAGCCCGGACCCAGCCCCCATCACGTCGCAGGACGAGGAATGTACGAGAGACCGTGAACAGAAGACCGGACATCGAGACGGCCGTCAGGGCCGCCGCTCCGCACGCGCTGCTGGCGACGCTGCGCACCATGCTGGCCGACGCCTACGGCGCGCTGGCGGTGGAGCTGCATCTGGCCGACTACGGTCTGAGGGTCCTCAAGCGCCTCGACCGGCCCGAGGAGGAGCCGCTCTCCCTGCACAACAGCGCGGAGGGCCGGGCCTTCGGCAGCCAGGAGCCCCGCGAACAGCAGGTCAGGCACGGCGACGCCGTCGACCACTACCTCCCGGTGACCGTACGCGGCGAACGCCTGGGCATCCTCACCGTCCGGCTGCCCGCGGCGCGGTCGACCCAGGAGATGGTGGGCGAGCTGACCCACGTGGCCGACCTGCTGGGCCACGAGATCCTGGTCGCCGAACGCGACACCGACGTCTACCAGCGCGCCCGGCGCACGACCCGGCTCACCCTCGCCGCCGAGATGCAGTGGCAACTGCTGCCCGCACGGGCCTGCACCGCCGCCGAGTTCGCCATCGGCGCCCAGCTGGAGCCGGCCTACTCCATCCACGGCGACAACTTCGACTGGGCGGCCGACGCCGACGAGCTGACCCTCGCGGTGACCAACGGCATGGGCGAGGGCATACAGGCCTCCCTGCTCACCAACCTCGCGGTGAACGCCCTGCGCAATGCCCGCCGGGCCGGTATCGGCATCGCGGACCAGGCGGCCCTCGCCGACCAGGCCCTGTACGACCAGCACCGCGGCGCCTCCCACGTCTCCACACTGCTGCTCCGCTTCGAGCTGGCGACCGGCCGGGTCGGGGTCGTCGACGCGGGATCGCCGCAGCTGTGGATCCAGCGCGGCCGCACGGTCCGGCGCGTGGAACTGGAGGCCCAGCTCCCGCTCGGCATGTTCGAGGAGTCGCACTACATGGTCCAGGAGTTCCACGTGGAGCCCGGCGACCGGCTGCTGCTGCTCAGCGACGGGGTGTACGAGGCGGTGTCCCCGGCGGGGGAGGCGTACGGCGAACGGGCGTTGGCCCGCGCCATCCAGTCGACGCGGCTGCTTCCGGCGGCCACCGTCCCGCGCGCGATCCTGGGCGAACTGGCCGAGTACCGCGTCACCGAGACACTCGACGACGCGCTGGTGGTCTGCCTGGACTGGTTCGGCCGCCGGGCCGACGACGGCGGCTGAGACGGCAAACACGACGGCGGCTGAGACGGCAAACACGACGACGGCTGAGACGGCAAACACGACGGCCGGGACGGGAAGCGCGACGGCAGCCGGGACGGGAAGCACCACGGCAGCCGGGACGGAAGACACGGCGCCCCCGCGGACGCATCACGCGTCTGCGGGGGCGCTGCCGTGCCAGGGGCGGGGCCGGGGTCAGATGGAGAGCTGGAACTCCGCGCGGATCCGCTTGCCGACCGGCACCCGCTCCGCGGTGAGCCGGTCGCACAGGGCCACGACGATCTCCATGCCGTGCCCGCCCAGCCGGGAGGGGTCGGGGCCGTACAGCACGGGCATCGCCGTACTGCTGTCGTACACCGTGACGCTGATGAACTCCGCGTTCCCCTCCAGCTCCAGGAGGTACGGGCCGTGGCTGTAGCGGTCGGCGTTGGTGACCAGCTCGCTCACGGCCAGCATCAGGTCGCTGCGGGTGTGCTCGCCGATCGGGGCCAGGCACTCGTCCGCGAGCCGGGTGAGGAACCGGTCGGCCAGGGCGCGCGCGAGCGCGATGCAGCCCGGTTCGCCGTCGAAGACCTCGGCGCTGAGCAGTACCTCGGTGGACCGCAGACCCTGGCCGGGGTCCTCCGGTGGTGAGGTGACCTCTTTGTTCATGTGCTCCAGCCAGGCGCCGCAGTGAGGTCGGAGACCTTGTTCCGCCATGTGTCTACCCGCGTCGAAGGGACCCACTCCAGGCGTTCCGGACCGATCCTACGCACGTCCGGGCAGCCGCACCACGGTCACGAAGAATTCGTCGATCTGGCGCACCGCCGCGATGAACTGATCCAGGTCCACCGGCTTGGTCACGTACGCGTTGGCGTGCAGCTTGTAGCTGCGCAGGATGTCCTCCTCGGCCGAGGAGGTGGTGAGGACGACCACGGGGATGAGCGACAGCTCGGGGTCGCCCTTGATCTGCTCCAGGACCTGACGCCCGTCGTACTTGGGCAGGTTCAGGTCCAGGAGCACCAGGTCGGGGCGGGGGGCGTCGACGTGCTCACCGCGCCGGTAGAGGAAGTCCAGCGCCTCCTGGCCGTCGCGCACGACGTGCAGGGTGTTGCGGATCTTGTTGTCCTCGAACGCCTCACGGGTCATGAGCTCGTCGCCGGGATCGTCCTCGACCAGGAGGACCTCGATGGGTTGTACGGGACTGTTCACGAAGGGTCTCCCGGCTGGCTGACGGTCAGGGCCGGAGCGAGGAGCTCCGCCGTGGTGTGCTGGGGCGCGTCGGGCGCGGCAGGCAGGGTGAAGTGTATGCGGGTGCCTTCGCCGGGTTCGGCGTCCAGCCAGATCCGGCCACCGTGGAACTCGATGATCTTCCGGCAGAGCGCGAGGCCGATGCCCGTCCCCTCGTACTCGTCGCGCGCGTGCAGCCGCTGGAAGATCACGAACACCTTGTCCGCGAACTCGGGGGCGATCCCGATCCCGTTGTCCGAGACGGTCAGGTGCCAGTCCGCGCCCTCGCGCACGCAGCCGACGGTGATCCGGCACTCCACGTCCGTCCGGCGGAACTTGACCGCGTTGCCGATGAGGTTCTGCCAGACCATCGTGAGCGCGGTGGAGTCGCCGACCAGCTCGGGCAGCTCGTCCGGCCGTTCGACCACGGCCCCGGACTCCTCGACGGCCAGGGTCAGATTGCCGAGCGCGCGGTTCAGCAGATGGCCCAGGTCGACCGGCTTCCAGCCCTCGTGGACCCGGCCCACCCGCGAGAAGGTCAGCAGGTCGTTGATGAGCACCTGCATGCGCTTGGCGCCGTCCACCGCGAAGGCGACGTACTGCTTGCCCCGGTCGTCCAGCTCCTTGCCGTACCGCTTCTCCAGCAGCTGGCAGAAGGAGGCGACCTTGCGCAGCGGCTCCTGGAGGTCGTGCGAGGCGACGTACGCGAACTGCTCCAGCTCGGAGTTGGAGCGGCGCAACTCCTCCGTCTGCTCCGCGAGCAGGGTCTCGCGGGTCTGCGCCCCGGCCAGCTCGTCGACCAGCCGCCGCCGCATGGCCTCGACCGCGCTCGCCACGGCCTGGACGTCGGAGGGCCCCTTGATCTCGATCCGCTGGCCGAAGGCTCCCGTCCGTACGCGGTCGGAGGCGGCGCGCAGCCGGTTCAGCGGAACGCCCACCACCCGGTGGAGCAGCGTGCTGAGCGCCACCACGGTCAGGACGAAGACGGCGACCAGCGTGAACAGCACCTGGTCGCGGGTGGAGCGCGCGTCGTTCAGCTCGGCCCGCACGGTGTCCCGGGCCTCGGAGAGGTGGTTCTGCTGGGCGCCGTAGGCCCGCCGCAGCGTGTCGAAGTCCGTCTTGCTGCTCTGCAACTGTGCCGAGGTGTCGGCCTCGTTGGGCCCCTGCTCGCGGACCATCCTCATCAGCGGCTCGGCCTTGTTCTCCCGCCACTTGCGCGCCGCGGTCTCGATGGCGTCGAGATCCTCGGTGAACTGCTTGTGCCCGCCGACCAGCTCCCGGGCCCTGGCCAGCCGCTGCCGCTCGGCGGCCTTGCCCGCCTCGTACGGTGCCAGGAACGACTCGTCGCCCGTCAGGGCGAAGCCGCGGACCCCGGTCTCCTGGTCCAGCAGGGCGTTCTGCAACTGGAAGGAGACCGACCGCGCGGGCTGTATTCGGTCGACCAGATCGGTGGTGCGGTCGGACATCCGGGCCAGCACGAGCCCGCCGGCCACCAGGCAGCCGCAGACGACCACGATGAATCCGCCGAGGATCAGGTGCACCCAGTTCTGCACCGAGAACCGTGCGGCCGTGCCGGTGCGTCCCGGGTCCGCCGTGGCGTTCGCCGTCGTGTCCTCGGGTGCGGGCTGTTGCGTACTCATGAAAGTTCCGATCCCCAGCCCAGATGCAGGACGGCCACATCGTCCGCGAGACCGCCGTAGGGGGCGGCTCCCTCGGAGGCTCCCGCCACCAGTGCGTCGACGAACCGGCGGCCCGGCAGATGCCCGTGGGCCTGGGCCATCTCCAGCAGCCCTTCCTCACCGAGGCGGCTGTCCGGGCCGTTGCGCCCTTCGAAGAGTCCGTCGGTGAACAGCACCAGACCGTCACCGGGTGCCAGCGGCAGGTCGATCGTCGGCCACCGGCCCATCCCGGGCAGCAGCCCGAGCGCCATACCGCCCTCCGGCTCCACCCAGCGGACCTCCTCGCCCCGGCGCAGCAGCAGACCGGGGTGGCCCGCCCGCACGATCTGCACGCTCCGCCCGTCGGGCGCGAAGGCCAGGGAGGTCATCGTGGCGAAGACGTGCGAGTCCGACCGCTCGGCGACCAGGATCTCCTCCAGCAGCTCGATCTGCGCCAGGTGGGAGGTCCCGCACAGTACGGCCGTACGCCACGCCACCCGGAGGCAGACCCCCAGCGCGGCCTCCGCCGCACCGTGCCCCGAGACATCACCGATCACCGCGTGGACCGCGCCGTCGGCGGTCTGCACGACGTCGTAGAAGTCACCGCTCAGCAGCCCGTGGACGCGCCCCGGCTCGTACCGGGCGCGCGCCTGGAACCGGTCGTCGCGCAGCAGCGGGACGGGCAGCAGACCGCGCTCCAGCCGGGCGTTCTCCTGGGCGATCAGCTGATTGGACCGCAGCGCCGAGGCCGCCCGTTCCACTTCCTTGCGCTGGAGGGCGTAGCGGATCGCCCGCGAGAGCACCTCGGGGTCCAGCCTCCCCTTGACCAGGTAGTCCTGGGCGCCTCCGGCGACCGCGCGCAGCCCCGTGCCCGACTCGTCGAGACCGGTCAGGACGACGATCGCGGCGTCGCTGTCGGACTCCAGGATCTGGCGTACGGCGTCCAGGCCGTGGACGTCCGGGAGGTGCAGGTCCAGGAGCACGCAGACCGGGGTGGCACAGGTGCTCAGGAAGGAGCGGGCCTCGGCGAGCGTCTTGCGCCAGGTGAGGGCGGAGTCCAGCTCGCTGTCGGTGAGCATCTCCTCGACCAGCAGCGCGTCGCCCGCGTCGTCCTCCACCAGGAGGATGGTGGCGTCGACGTTCCACAGGAGGGTGCTGGGGGAGGAGTCGCCGGTGACGTCCTGCTGGACGGGGATGCCGGCGGTGCCCACAGGTTTCAGAGACATGCCCATGGGTGACTCGGCCAACCCCTCCACCCCCTCGACACGACCGGCATCAGACCATCCGGCCGATCGTCGGGAAGCATATGTGATCGGCGGCGCCGGTGGATGCCACGGGCCGCCGCTCGGACAGGAAGCGGCCGGGCACCCGGGCAGGTGCCCGACCGGACGAACGGCGGGTACCGCCGGGGAGGGAACGCCCCGGTCGGATCAGGTCGTGCGCCGGATCACGCCTCGACGCTCATGCCCTTGCGCAGTTGCTTGACGATCCGGGTCAGCAGCCGCGACACGTGCATCTGGGAGACACCCAGCTCCGCGCCGATCTGTGCCTGTGTCATCTCGGCCCCGAACCGCATCTGCACGATCCGGCGCTCCCGGTCGTCCAGCTGCTCCAGCAGCGGCGCGAGGGTGTGCAGGTTCTCGACGCTCTCCATGGCCGGGTCGCTCTCGCCGAGCACATCGGCGTACGCGCGCTGCTCCTGCCCGGAGTCGCTGTCGGCCGAGGGGGTGTCGAGCGAGCCCGCGGAGTAGCCGTTGGCGGCCACGAGCCCCTCGATGATCTCCTCCTCGGGCAGGTCCAGGTGGGCGGCGAGCTCCTTGACCGTGGGGTCGCGGTCCAGCTCGGCCGAGAGCTGCTCCTTCGCCTTGGCGAGGTCGACCCGCAGCTCCTGGAGGCGGCGCGGCACGTGCACGGACCAGGTGGTGTCCCGGAAGAACCGCTTGATCTCACCCACGATGTAGGGGACGGCGAAGGTGGCGAACTCGACCTCGCGGGAGAGGTCGAACCGGTCGATCGCCTTGATCAGCCCGATCGTGCCGACCTGGATGATGTCCTCGGTGTCGTCGCCGCCGCGGTTGCGGAACCGGGACGCGGCGAAGCGCACCAGTGAGAGATTCATCTCGATCAGGGTGTTACGGGCGTACTGGTACTCGTGCGTGCCCTCCTCCAGAACCTGGAGGCGGTCGAAGAAGACCTTCGACAGGGCCCGCGCGTCCTTGGGAGCGACCTTTCCGGCGTCCTCGACCCACGGCAGTTCCTCGGCGCCGATGTCGGTCCGCGTGCCCGCCGGGTCGTCGCTCAACGGCGCCGTCGCTCTGGTGGCTCGCGCTGACATCGCCGTCATGGTGTCACCCTCCCTGCTGCCCAATGTGTCGGACGGTCGCCTTCCCGGTCGTTCGGAACTCATGCGTCCCTCTCCGGGAAAGTTCCGGCCGGTGTCCGCCGGGAGCCGCCGGCCCCCGCCCGAACGGAGCAGGCTCACGCGCATGGCAAACTTGGGCGGGGTGTTTCGGCCTGCGGTGATCCCTGACCCGCGGCGAGAAGATGACAGAGGAACGGCAATGACGGTGACAGAGGACAGCCCGGAGTTCGCTCCCGGAATCGACGAGTTCGGTCCCGGCATCGACCCGGAGCGGCTGGCCGTCTGCCTGAGCGTGCTCGACGAACTCGACCGCATCGAGGTCGACCACCCGGACGCCATCGCCGTCCGCCGGGCCACCGCCGGGATCTACCGCACCGTGAAGCAGCGCCGTCGCCAGGAGCGCCGGGCCGCGAAGACCGCCCACGACCGGGCCGTCACCGAGGCGACCGCGACCGGATCGGCCGAGCGCATCGACGACGAGACGCAGGGCGTCCTGCCGTCCTCCTCCGCACAGGCCGAGATCGCGGGCATCCTCCAGCGCCCGAGGTCCTGCTACATCTGCAAGACCCGGTACGTCGAGGTGGACGCGTTCTACCACCAGCTCTGCCAGTCCTGCGCCAAGGAGAACCGCTCCCGCCGCGACGCCCGCACCGACCTGACCGGGCGGCGGGCGCTCCTCACCGGCGGCCGGGCGAAGATCGGCATGTACATCGCGCTGCGGCTGCTGCGCGACGGGGCGCACACCACCATCACCACCCGCTTCCCCAACGACGCGATCCGCCGCTTCAAGGCGATGGAGGACAGCGACGAGTGGATCCACCGGCTGAAGATCGTCGGCATCGACCTGCGCGACCCGGCCCAGGTCGTCGCGCTGGCCGACTCCGTCGCCGCCGAGGGCCCGCTCGACATCCTGATCAACAACGCGGCCCAGACGGTACGCCGCTCCCCGGGGGCCTACAGCGAGCTCGTCGCCGCCGAATCCGCTCCGCTGCCCGCGGGTGAGCTGCCCGCCGCCGAGGTCATCGGCACCTTCGGCAGCGGCACGGTCGACCGGGTGGCCGCCCTGCCCGGCCCCCGCACGGAGGGCCTCAGCGCCCAGGAGGTCACCGACCTGGCGCTGGTCACCGGCTCCGCCTCCCCGGCCCGGATCGCCGCCGGCACCGCGATCGACGCGGGCGGGCTCGTCCCCGACCTGCACCACACCAACAGCTGGGTCCAGACGGTGGAGGACGTCGAGCCGATCGAGCTGCTCGAAGTCCAGCTCTGCAACTCCACCGCGCCGTTCATCCTGATCAGCCGGCTGCGCCCGGCGATGGCGGCGACCGCCGCCAAGCACGCCTACGTCGTCAACGTCTCCGCGATGGAGGGCGTCTTCAGCCGGGGCTACAAGGGCGCGGGCCACCCGCACACCAACATGGCCAAGGCCGCGCTCAACATGCTGACGCGCACCAGCGCCCAGGAGATGTTCGAGAAGGACGGCATCCTGATGACGGCCGTCGACACCGGCTGGATCACCGACGAGCGGCCGCACCCGGACAAGATGCGGCTGGCCGAGGAGGGGTTCCACGCCCCTCTGGATCTCGTCGACGGCGCCGCCCGGGTCTACGACCCGATCGTGCGCGGCGAGGAGGGCGAGGCGCTCTACGGCTGCTTCCTCAAGGACTACGCCCCCGCGAACTGGTGATGCGCCGCCCGACGGCGTAACCCGACCGGCTCAACCGGAGCCGCACCTTCCGTGCGGCGGCCACGGACCCGGCCCAGGATGGATCCTGGGCCGGGTTTCCGTTGTCCGGATTGGCCGAAAGTGACTCACTGCACACGTTCTATCGAGCGTGGCGCTGCTCATTTGGTTACTCTGAGGCGAACGGACGCCATCGAGGAGCCCACGAAGGTTCCCCGCCCGTCCCGGGACAGGTCTTCAACCCGACCGCCGTCCCGCCCCGACACGGCGCCACCGCGACCGACATATCCGAAGCCCTTGCCCCACTCCAGGGTGGTCGATCCCGGCGTCGCCGCCGGAGCGTCGGCGATGCCCTGGGTGACGCGACACAGAGGAGTGCGCGGTGACGACACCAGAACTGACGATGCCCGAGAAGCGACCCGCCGAACGGTACGGGGAGCGGACCACCAGGCCCGAGAAGCTCCGGAACATCGAGGTGTGGGCCAGGTCCGCACCGATCCGGCTGGCCGGCTACGAGGACGACCTCGCCGAGCCGCACATCCTGCCCGGCATCGACTGACCCCGTCAGCCCTGCTCACGGCCCGTGTCCCGGCCCTCCCGCTCCGGCGGGAGCGTCCGGGAGACGGGCCGCGTGAATTCCCGGACGTAGGTGCGGTCCCACCAGTGGCCGGTGGCCCGCAGCTCCCCGGGGTCGGTGAACCGGTAGTGGAAGACCCGGGCGCGCACGTGCGCCGGCGGGGTGTGAGGGAACGGGTTGTGCGCGAGCAGCCGGAGCGTGTCCCGGTCCCCGCGCAGCAGCCGCTCGGTGAACGGGCCGAACCAGGAGCGCGCGTAGGCGGGGGAGAGCGCCGCGAACCACATCATCCAGTCGAGCCGCAGGTGGTACGGGGCGAACAGGCGCGGCAGCCGCCCCACATCGCCCGGTTTGCCGCGGAAGCCGTACTCCCGCCAGTCGGCGCTCTCGTCCCCGACCGGGTCGGCCGTGCCCTCCACCACCACTTCCAGCCGCATTCTGCTGATGGAGCCGAACGCCCCGTAGGTGTTGACGAGGTGCAGGGGGTCGAAGGAGCGGTTCATCACCTGGCGGCGGGTCAGCAGGTTGCGCGCGGGGCGGTAGCTGAGGACCAGGACCAGGGCCGTCACCGCGATGACGACCATGTCGTACCAGAGCGGTGGCGCGGCCAGGGCGGGTGGCTGTCCGGCGATCGGGGTCCAGTCGATCGCGGAGAGCGCCAGGGCGATGGTGAGCCAGTTCAGCCAGGCGAAGTTGCCCGACAGGACCAGCCAGAGCTGGGTGAGGACCATCAGCGCGGCGGCCGCGCCCGCCACCGGCTGCGGGGTGAACAGCAGGAAGGGGACCAGTAGCTGGGTGACATGGTTGGCGGCCACCTCGGCCCGGTGGACCGGCCGTGGCAGATGGTGGAAGAACCAGCTGAGCGGCCCCGGCATCGGCTGGGTCTCGTGGTGGAACTCCAGGCAGGTCAGCCGCCGCCAGCACTCGTCCCCGCGCATCTTGATGAGCCCGGCGCCGAACTCCAGCCGGAACAGCAGCCACCGCAGGAGCCAGAGCACCAGCACCGGCGGCGCGGTGTCCCCCGTACCGAGGAAGACCGCCAGGAACCCCGTCTCCAGGAGCAGCGACTCCCAGCCGAACCCGTACCAGACCTGCCCGACCTGGACGATCGACAGGTACAGCACCCAGGGCAGCGCCCACAGCAGCATCCCGCCCCACAGAGGGAGGTGGCCGTCCAGGCCGACGATCAGGGCCACCGAGACCGCGCAGCCGCTCCAGGCGACGGCGGCGAAGAAGCGGTCGGAGTAGTGCAGCCGGAACAGCCCCGGCGCCGCCTTCCAGGAGGTGCGCCTCAGCAGCTCCGGTACGGGCAGGATGCCGCGCTCGCCGATCAGCGCGCGGAACTGCAGGGCGGCGGAGAGGAAGGCGACCAGGTAGATCACGGCCAGTGTCCGCTGGAAGATCAGCCTGCTCAGCCAGTAGCCGTCGGCGGTGAACCACTCCATGCCCGCCAGTATCGGCCAGGGCCCGGTTCACGGCCCCCGCTGTCAGCGCGCGGCGACCAGTCGGCGCAGCGTCCGTCCCAGCCGGCGCGCGTAGGCGAGCTGGAGGCGGGGGACGAGCGGTCCCGCGAGCCGGGTGTACCAGGCGGCGGGGCGCGAGAACGCCATGACGGTGAACCAGACCGTGGAATCGTCCGCCAGCTCCACCACGAAGCACTCCTCCCCCCTCTCCGGGTGCCCGGTGAGGGTCCCGTAGCCGAATCCGGTGCGGCCCTCCTCCTCGTACGCCGTCCAGACCACCTCGCACGGGGCGGCCAGGCGCAGCGGCCCCACGCCGAGCGATACCCGGACGGTGGCCCCGGGTTCCGCGCGTACGGCCGAGGCGTCGACCCGGGCTCCCGAGGCCCGGTGCATCCGCCACTCGGTCACCGCCGCGCCCGCCGCCGCGAAGTCGTCCGGGCCCCGGCCGACCCGGGTGCGGTGGTGCAGGTGGTGGTAGCCCCTGGGGAGCGGGCCGAGCCGGGTGGCGCCGGCCTCGGGGTAGGTGAGCGTGCTCATGCGGTCCTGCTTTCCCGGTGGGACGGATGGGATGAGTGGGGCGGGTGGGTCGTGCGGATACGGTGCCAGGCCAGGAGCGAGCAGAGGGCGAAGCCCAGTGCGTTGCCCAGGCCGTGGGTGGCGGCCATCCAGGTCAGGGTGGGGTGGGGCAGTCCGGTCGCCTCGCCGACCGCCCAGCTCAGGGCGAGCACCATGGTCGCCACCAGGACGGCGGCGGAGGTGAGCAGCAGCAGCCGGGTCGTCCGGTCCCGCCCGTCCTCGCGCCCCAGGCGCCAGGTAAGCAGGCCGATGGTCCACATGCCCGCCGTCAGGACCACTGCCCCGGCCAGCTCGGCCCAGTCGCCGATGAAGTAGCCGACGAGGACGAGCAGCGTGCCCAGCGGCACGCTGAGCGCGGCGAACCGGCCCGCGGGGCCGTCGGTGACCCGGCAGACGAGCCCGGCGACCAGGGCGGCGGCGAAACCGGCGAAGTGGAAGTGCGGCACGGTCAGGGCGAGGATGGCCGGCTCGAAGCCGAACAGGTCGTGGCCCCACCGCTCCGCGACCAGGGCGAGCGCGGCGACGGCCGGGGCGACGAGTGCGGTGAGGAGGGCGATCCGGGCGGGGGAGCGGTCCCGGTCCCGCACCGCGAGGCGTGCGGCGTGCAGCGCGAGGAGGGCGGTGCCCAGCGCGTAGCAGCCGGCGAGCGCGGTGGCGGTGGGGCCGCGTTCCAGCCAGAGGCACACCGCGCCGGGCGTGGCGAAGAGGGGCCAGAGTCCGCGGATCGCGTCCAGCTCCCGCAGCCCGGTCAGCCGCAGCCCCGCCGGCACGACCAGGAGCATGCCCACCATCACGATCGCGTTGACCAGTACGGTCACGGCCCACCCCCACGGACGAATGATTTGAACACGTTCAACTCCTGGGTCGAGCGTAGTGGTTTTCTTGAACGTGTTCAAGACGGCTGTTCCCGGACCGCTGGTCCGCTTGCGGGCCGCCGCCCGGTGCGGCACAGATGGTGACCGATCCATCCGTTCGCCATGGACAGGCAGGAGAGTCGCCATGGACAGGCAGGAGAGCTCCGTGCGCTCACCCAGACGTTTCCGGCGGGCCGCGCTCGCCGCCCTGACCGCCGGGGCCCTCCTCGCCGCCGCCGGCTGCGGCGACGGCGGCGACCGCACCACGAAGGGCACCACCGGCACCGCGGAGGCCGAGGACGTCCTCCTCCAGCCGCTCGCCGAGCCGGGCCCCGGGCCGTTCACGAAGTCGACGGCGCGCGCGACGCCCTCACCGTCGGCCACCCGCTCGCCGCGGGAGGGTGACGGGTCCGGCACCCGGACGGTCCATCGCGTCTCGGGAGCCGTCCCCGGGCTCTACGGCGGCGAACGGTCCAAGGCCTCCTGCGACGTCGAACAGCAGGCCCGCCTGCTGACCGCCGACCAGGACAAGGGGCGAGCCTTCGCCGAGGTGGCGGGCGTCGAGGCCGTGCAGATCCCCGGCTACCTGCGCTCCCTCACCCCGGTGGTCCTGAGCGCCGACACCCAGGTCACCAGCCATGGCTACAGCGCCGGATCGGCCACCGCCTTCCAGGCCGTGCTCCAGGCCGGCACCGCCGTCCTGGCCGACAGCAGGGGGCTGCCGCGGGTCCGCTGCGCCTGCGGCAATCCGCTGGAGCGGCCGGTGGTCGCGAAGGGGCAGGTCACCCACCGCGGCGAGCGCTGGGCCGGATTCGACCCCGAGCGGATCCTGGCGATCGACCCCGGCGTGCGGCCGGTCACCGGCCTGGTCATCGTGGACACCGCCGACAACACCTGGATCGAGCGGACCGTCGGCGACGGCGGCGGTCGCGACCGGGCCCCGGAGGACCCGCCGCCCTTCGAGCCGAACGGGGACCTGCTCTTCCCCTCGCCTGCCCGCCCCTCCGATCCCGTACCGGAGACCACCCCGGGTCCCGCCGAACCGGAGGGGACGAAGTGCCCGGATCCGTCGGGCGGCCCCGCCGAGCCGCCTCCCGGCTGCCCGCCGCCCATGGAGCCCGATCCGCGGAGCGAGGCGCCGGACGACTTCGACGGCATGCCCACCGACGAGCCCTGGGAGCTGGAGGAGGGCGAGCCGGACGTGGCGCCGCCCCCGACCCAGGTCTTCCCCGACGATCTCGAAGAGTTCGAGGAGCCGGAGGACCCCGGCGTTCCCGACCTGTTCGCCGGGTGACCGGCCGAGCCGGGCCCCCTCCGTCCGTGCGCCGACCGCTCCGGCCGGCGTATCGGATCGTTCGAAGAATCCGACAAATGGTGGCAGAGTGGCCAACATGGATGATCGGGTAGCGGGTGCCCTGTCACTCCCGGACGACTGGCCCGCCCACCCGGACCTCAGCCTCGCCCTGAACCGTATGGGCAGCTTCGACTGGGATCTGGACACCGGCCTCATGCACATGGACCAGGCCGCCCTCGGCGTGTTCGACCTGACCGCCGACGAGTACGACGGCCGGCCGGCCTCGCTCGCCCAGCGCGTACCGACCGACGAGGCCGTACGCCTGGACGGGATGGTCTCGCAGGCGCTCAAGGGCGGCCGCATCAACTACGGGGCCTACTTCCGCATCCAGCGCCGCGACGGGACCCTGCGCTGGACCCACACCCAGGGCTTCGTGTGCCGGGACGCGACCGGCCGGCCCCGCCGCATCATCGGGATCGTCCGCGACGCCACCCAGGAGCTGGCCGACTCCTCCGCCCGGCAGGAGCTGGACCTGGAGCGGCGCCGGCGCACCAGCCTGGTCGAGGGCACCACGGCGGCCCTGGCCCACGCCCGTACGGTCAAGGACGTCATCGCCGTCCTCAAGAACTCCCAGGGCCTCGCCCATCTGGGAGCCACCAGCCTGGTCATGGGACTGCTGGAGTCCGGCCGCATCCACCTGGTGGCCGACGGGCCCGAAGGCGCCTACGTCCCCGGCACCCGCTTCACCCGGGTGGACGAGCAGTACCCGATGAGTGAGGTCGTCCGCACGCTCACCCCGCGCTTCATCGAGTCCGCCGAGGACTTCGCCGCCTCCTACCCGGTCCTCTGGCCCGACATCAGCCACCTCGGGATCACCGCGGCCGCCTACATGCCGCTGATCGCCCAGGCCCGCCCGATCGGCGCACTCGGCCTGCTCTACCGCGACAAGGCGGGCTTCACCCCCGACGAGCGCAACCTGCTCATGGCGCTCGGCACCTCGATCGCCCAGAGCCTCCAGCGGGCGATGCTCTACGAGCAGGAGCACGACCTCGCCGAAGGGCTCCAGCAGGCGATGCTGCCGCGCCGGATCCCCGCCGTCCCCGGCGCGCAGGTCGCCGTCCGCTACCGCTCGGCCCGGCTCGGCCGGGACATCGGCGGCGACTGGTACGACCTGATCCCGCTGCCCGGCGGCCGGGTCGGCGCCGTCATCGGGGACGTCCAGGGGCACGACACCCACGCCGCCGCCGTCATGGGGCAGCTGCGGATCGTGCTGCGGGCCTACGCGGCCGAGGGGCACAGCCCCGCCACCGTGATGGCGCGCGCCTCCGTCTTCCTCCATGAGCTGGACACCGACCGCTTCGCCACCTGCACCTACGCCGAGGCCGACCTGACCACCGGGGTGGTCCAGGTGGTCCGCGCCGGCCATGTCGACCCACTGGTGCGCGACGTGGACGGGAGCTGCCGCCGGCTGCCGGCCGAGGGCGGGCTGCCGCTGGGCCTCTCCGCGGAGTTCGGCAGGCTGGAGTACCCGGTCTCCACCGCGGAGCTGGACCCGGGCCAGACGATGATCCTGTTCACCGACGGACTGGTGGAGCTGCCCGGCTCCGATCTCGACGAGGGCATGCAACTGCTGACCACGCTGGTCTCCAACGGCCCCCAGAACCTCCAGAAGCTGGCCGACGAACTCTGCGACGCCATCGACGTGCGCGGCGGCCAGGACGACGTGGCGCTCCTGCTGCTCCGCCGCCGGGCCGCCCAGGCACCCCAGCCCGGCGGCCGGCTCCGGCAGCACGTGGCCCAGAACGATCCCGAGGCGCTCAGCTCGGCCCGGCACATGATCCGGGCGGCGGTACGCGCCTGGGGGGCGAAGGAGCGGGCCGACGAGATCGAACTGGCCGCCGACGAGCTGACCACCAACGCGCTGATGCACACCGACGGCGGGGCCGTCGTGACGATCCGGGTGATGGCCGGGGCCGAGCGGCGGCTGCGGGTCGACGTGGAGGACCGCTCCAGCGCCCTGCCGCGCCGCCGGGACGCGGGGGAGGAGGGGGTCTCCGGGCGCGGGCTGATGCTCGTCGACCGGCTGGCCGACGTCTGGGGCGTGGAGTCCCGCGGCAGCGGCAAGTGCGTGTGGTGCGAGTTCCTGATCCCGAGCGGTCATGACGGGTCGGAACCCTGCACCGAACCGAGCTGTAACAGTACGTAACATGTCCGTACTTGACTGTAACCGACCGCAAAGGATTGACTGCGGGAGTACGGCCGTTCCGCCCCCGACGACATGAGGCCCCTGTTGGGTACCGAACTCCTGGCCCCGCTCGATCTGGCCTTCTGGCACCTCGAATCCGACGCCCACCCCATGCACCTGGGCGCGCTCGCCGTCTTCGCCCCGGCCCCCGGCGCCACCCCGCCCCACATCCTGGAGCTGCTGCGGAGCAGGGCCGCCGCGATCCCCCGGCTGCGGATGTGCGTACGGGACGTCCTGCTGCCGGTCGGCGGCGCCGCCTGGACGCTCGACAAGGACTTCGACGTGGACCGGCATGTGCGCCGCGTCGCCGTGGAGAGCGGCGACTTCATGGCGGGAGCCACCCGGCTGGCCGGCGAACTGATGGAACAGCCCTTGGGCCGCGGGCTGCCGCCCTGGCAGATGTACCTGATCGGCGGCGCCGACGACGGGCCCTTCGCCGTGCTGGTCAAGCTGCACCACGCGCTGGCCGACGGGATGCGGGCGGTCGCCATCGGCGCCGGCATCTTCGACGAGATCGCCGCCACCACGGCCCGGTCCGCCGCCCGAGGCCGCCCCGCCGTCCCGCCCCGCTCCTGGCTCCCCGACCCCCGCGAGGTGGCGGGCATGGCGCTCGGCCGGATCGGCGAGGTCGGCCGGGCGCTGGGCGTGGGCGCCTCCGTCGTCCGCGCGGGCCGCCTCGACCTGCGTGCCACCACCGCCTTCACCGCGC
>NZ_JBEYKR010000148.1:0-17140 GCF_040703535.1 Streptomyces sp. NPDC007346 | reverse complement strand
GGCGAACATGAGTTTGACGTGGTCGTCGCTGCCGACGCTGAGAAAGCCCTGCAGCTCGGCGCCGCCGAGGGTGATGCGGCGCATGCGCGGCCCCCGGCGGGATGACATCCCCAGCGGTATGGGAGCGTGGGCAGGGTGAGTGAGATGGCGATGGAAACCATGCAATACCGCTTCGACGGACCGGAAGACGCCCCCGTCCTGGTGATCGGGCCCTCCCTCGGAACGACCTGGCACATGTGGGATCGCCAGATACCCGAGCTGACCCAGCACTGGAGGGTCTTCCGCTACGACCTGCCCGGCCACGGCGGCGCCCCCGCCCACGCCGCCGCCTCCGTCTCCGAACTGGGGGACCGGCTGCTGGCCACGCTGGACGGGCTCGGGGTCCAGAGATTCGGCTACGCGGGCTGCTCGATCGGCGGGGCCGTCGGGGCCGACCTGGCCCTGCGCCACCCGCACCGGGTGGCCTCGCTGGCGCTGGTCGCCTCATCGCCCCGGTTCGGCACGGCCGACGAGTTCCGTCAGCGCGGGGTCATCGTCCGCACCAACGGCCTGGAGCCGATGGCCCGCACCGCGCCGGAACGCTGGTTCACCCCCGGCTTCGCCGCCGCGCAGCCCGCCATCGTGGAGTGGGCCGTGCAGATGGTCCGTACCACCGACCCCGGGTGCTACATCGCGGCCTGCGAGGCGCTGGCGACCTTCGACATCCGCGACCACCTGGGCCGGATCGGCGTTCCGACACTGGTCCTGGTCGGTGCGGAGGACCAGGTCACCGGGCCCGCCGAGGCACGCACCCTGGTCGCCGGGATCCCGGACGCCCGCCTCGCGCTCGTCCCCGGCGCCTCCCACCTGGCCCCGGTCGAGCAGCCCGCGGCCGTCTGCGACCTGCTGCTGACGCACTTCTCCACCGCCTGGCAGGACACGCCCACCACGGCCCTCGTCCCGCCCCTCGTCCCCGGACCCGCCACCCCCGCCGCCCCGTTCGCACCCGTCGCGGAGATCGCGGCGGCGCCGGAGGCGCCCGAGGCCGTGGGCCCGCAGCCACAGAGCAGCCACGAGCGCGGCGCGAAGATCCGCCGAGAGGTGCTGGGGGACGCCCACGTCGACGCGGTGAACGCCTCCACCGACGCGTTCACCGAGGACTTCCAGGAGCTGGTCACCCGGTACGAGTGGGGCGAGGCCTGGAGCCGGGAGGGGCTCGACCGCCGCACCCGTAGCTGCGTCACCCTCACCGCGCTCGTCGCCTCCGGACACCTGGAGGGCCTGGCCGCACAGACCCGGGCGGCCCTGCGCAACGGTCTGACGCCCGCCGAGATCAAGGAGGTGCTGCTCCAGACCGCCGTCTACTGCGGCATCCCGGCAGCGGGCGCCGCCTTCACGATCGCGCAGGCCGTGATCCAGGAGGAAACCACCCCGCCCGCGTAGCAGGATGGACCCATGAACGCATCGCCCCAGGCACTCACGCTCACCAAGAAGACCCACTCCTGCGTGCGGATCGAGAAGGAGGGCCGCGTCCTGGTCATCGATCCGGGCGGCTTCTCCGAGGACGACGCGGCCCTCGGCGCCGACGTACTCCTGGTCACGCACGAGCACCCGGACCACTTCGACGAGGCACGGCTGCGGGCCGGCCTGGAGGCCAACCCGGCGGCGGAGATCTGGACGCTGCGCAGCGTGGCCGATCAGCTCTCGGCCGCGTTTCCGGGCCGGGTGCACACGGTGGGCGACGGCGACGCGTTCTCGGCCGCCGGATTCGACGTCACCGTCCACGGGGAGCTGCACGCGGTGATCCACCCGGACATCCCGAGGATCACCAACGTCGGCTTCCTGGTGGACGGTTCGGTCTTCCACCCGGGCGACGCGCTCACCGTCCCCGAGCGCCCCGTGGACACCCTGCTGCTGCCGGTGATGGCCCCGTGGAACAAGATCTCCGAGGTCATCGACTACGTACGCGAGGTGAAGCCGCGCCGCGCGATCGACGTCCACGACGCCCTGCTCACCGACCTGGCACGGCCGATCTACGACAACCAGATCGGCGCCCTGGGCGGCGCGGACCACGACCGGCTGGCCCCGGGCGGCGTCACGGAGCTCTGACGGCCGCAACCCCGCCGCCCCCGGCCGGGCGGCGGGGTTGCGCGGAGTGTCAGTGGGAGCCGCTAGGTTTGTGGCCATGCGCATCGCCACCTGGAACGTCAATTCGATCACCGCCCGGCTGCCGAGGCTGCTGGCCTGGCTGGAGAGCAGCGGCACCGACGTGCTGTGCATCCAGGAGACCAAGTGCACGGCCGAGCAGTTCCCCGCCGAGGCCCTGCGCGAGGCGGGGTACGAGTCCGCGATCAACGCCACGGGCCGGTGGAACGGGGTCGCGCTCCTCTCCCGGGTCGGCCTCACCGACGTGGTCACCGGCCTGCCGGGCGGCCCGGAGTACGACGGGGTGGAGGAGCCCCGCGCGATCTCCGCCACCTGCGGCCCGGTGCGCCTCTGGTCGGTCTACGTCCCCAACGGCCGGGAGGTCGAGCACCCGCACTACGCGTACAAGCTGGCCTGGCTGGAGGCCCTGCGGAAGGCCGTGGCGGCGGACGCGGCGGGGACGCCGCCGTTCGCGGTCCTGGGCGACTTCAACGTGGCCCCGACCGACGAGGACGTGTGGGACCCGGCGCTCTTCGCGGGCGCCACGCATGTCACGCCCGCCGAGCGCGCGGCCCTCTCGGCCCTCGAGGGGGAGGGGCTGGGCGAGGTGCTGCCCCGCCCGCTGAAGTACGACCGCGCGTACACCTTCTGGGACTACCGGGAGCTGCGCTTCCCCAAGAACAAGGGCATGAGGATCGACCTGACCTACGGCAACCCCTCGTTCACCGCCGCCGTCAAGGACAGCTACGTGGACCGCGAGGAACGCAAGGGCAAGGGCGCCTCCGACCACGCCCCGGTGGTGGTGGACCTCGACCTCTGACGGAGGAGAGGCCAGGAGGCAACCTGTGGTTGACACTCGTGGAGTGTCAACCTACGGTTGACGCATGACGCAGCCTCTTCCCGCCACTCCGTCCGTGCGCCTCGACGACCTGATCGAGGCCATCAAGAAGTCCAACACCGACGCACTGGAGCAGCTCTCCGGCGCGGTCATCGCCGCCGACCACCTCGGCGATGTGGCCGACCACCTCATCGGCCACTTCGTGGACCAGGCGCGCCGCTCGGGCGCGTCCTGGACCGACATCGGCCGGAGCATGGGGGTCACCCGCCAGGCGGCCCAGAAGCGCTTCGTCACCAAGAAGGGCGACGAGCCGTCCGACCTGGACCCGAGCCAGGGCTTCGGCCGCTTCACCCAGCGGGCCCGGAACGTCGTCATGGCGGCCCACAACGAGGCCAAGGCCGCCGGGAACGCCGAGATGGTCCCGGCGCACCTGGTGCTGGGGCTCCTCGCCGAACCCGAGGGCATCGCGGCCCGCGTCGTCACGGGCCGGGGCGTGACACCGGACGCCCTGCGCACGGCGGCGACGGCCGCCCTGCCGACCGCCGCCGACGAGGTGCCCGAGCTGATCCCGTACGACGCGGACGCGCGCAAGGTCCTGGAGCTGACGTTCCGTGAGGCGCTACGGCTCGGCCACAACTACGTGGGCACGGAGCACATCCTGCTGGCGCTGCTGGAGTTCGAGGCCGGCACCGGCCTGCTGACCGGCCTCGGCCTCACCAAGGAGACGACGTCGGCGGCGGTCGCCACCGCGGTGGAGGAAGCGGCGGCCGCGCTCTGGCAGCAGAGTTCCTGACGACCTGTTCGGGGGAGGGCGGCGGGCTCTGCCGGGCCTTACGGCACCGTGAGCCCGCCGCCCGGTCGGCGCTGTGAGCAAGCCGTCCGGTCGGCGCTGTCCGGGGCTCAGTGCACCGAGAGCCCGCCGTCGACGAAGAGCGCCTGCCCGGTGACGTACGCGGAGGAGGGCCCGGCCAGGAACACCGCGGCCCCCGCGAAGTCCTCCGCCAGCCCGTTGCGCCCGACGAAGGTACGGGCGGCGAGCGAGGCGACCTTCTCCGGATCGGAGGCGAGCCGCTCGTTGAGCGGGGTCAGCACGAACCCCGGCACCAGGGTGTTGGCGGTGACGCCGTACGACGACCAGGCCTCGGCCTGCGACCGGGCCAGTGATTCCAGCCCGCCCTTGGACACCCCGTACGCCCCGCTGTTCACGAAGGCGCGGTGGGCCTGCTGCGAGCTGACGTGGATGATGCGCCCGTACCCCCGCTCGGCCATCCCGGGCCCGAACCGCTGCCCCAGCAGGAACGGCGCCTTGAGGTTCACGGCCATGGTGGTGTCCCAGACGTCCTCACCGAGCTCACCCATGGGCGGCCGGAGGTTGATCCCCGCACAGTTGACGAGGATGTCCGGCTCCCCGAAGGCGGCGACAACCCCGTCGGCCGCCGCCCGCACCCCCTCGGCACTCCCCAGATCAGCACTCACCCAGGCGGCCCGGCACCCCTCGGCGGCCAACTCCCCGACGGTGGCTTCCAGCTCACCCTCCCGCCGAGCCACCACGACCACCCGGGCCCCGGCCCGAGCGAGCGCCCCGGCGATGGCCCGCCCGATCCCGGAACTGCCCCCGGTGACGACGGCGACACGTCCGGCCAGGGAGAACAGGTCCGACACATATGTCTGCGCACTCATGTCCGTACCTTAAGGGCAGTCCCGTACACGGTCCCTGCTCAGGGGCGGTCCACTCCCCGCGGCCGTCACCTTCACGGCGTCGGGCCAGGTCGGCTTCCTCATCGAGCCGCGCATGGAGGAACGTCACCAGGTCTTGACTCGTCAGGTCGAGCTGTCCGTTGCTGAACTCGTGGAGTCGTAGGGACTGGCGGCTCGTCGGCCGTGCGGTATGGCCGGCCTGGTATCCGCAGCGGCGGACTGGCCGTCGAATGTCATCAATTCCGTGAGGAGTCACGGCTCAGTGCGGCGGAGCGGTTCGTCGCGGGCGGCCATCCAGACGGTGAGGTCGCGGGCGATCTGATCGATGACGGTCTCGGTGGAGACGTCGTGCTCGCGGCGGGTGGTGTCGCGTCGGACGACCTCGTAGCCGCCTTCGTCCAGAGCCGTGACGGAGGTGAACCAGGCCGGTTCGTCCTCGTCGGGCTGGATGACGACGAAGGTGTTGTCCGAGGTGTTGAGGTCCCCGATCAGCATGAACAGGGCGTCCTCGGACGGGTCCTCGATGTGGTCTCCGCTCTCGCTCTCCGCCCGGTAGTACGCAGCCCTCATCGCCTCTGTCTCCCCTCGATCCGCCGACCTGACTGCGGTCAGAATGGCATGGGGGACTGACACGCGCGGGGGCACGGTGGCGGGCAGAGTGTGGACCTCGCCCGTTCTCGTTCACCAGGGGAGTCAACTCCCTTACGGGGGAGTCGTGTACGGGGCCAACTGGTCCCGGACGAATGTCTCGGCCGTCGTCGCCGTCCCGGACCTGAGCGGCGACCGGATGTCCGACATGTGGTCCCGCTCCGGGGCGGACAGTCGGGTGCGCGTCCACCACTCGTCCACGACACACACCGACGCGCCGGTGAGGATCGTTCTCCGCACGGGCGGCGCCCTCCTCGGCTTCCGTCGAGGCCCCGCGCGTCCTGTGGTGCGGAACCTGGCAAGGATGGGACCCTAGTGGTATGAACATCCCTTTCTTGGACAACTGGCGTAAGCGTCAGGGTGGTACGCAGGGGAACGCGCTCGCGTCCACCGTCGAGACGGATCCCGACGGTGTGGCCGAGCTGCTCGCCGAATGCGAACTGCTGCGTGCCCGAGCGGGGCAGCAAGGACTCGAACTCGACGACAGCCCCGCCTCGTTGGCCGCGCTCGACCAGCTGTCCCCGCGCTGGCGCGACGATGCCGAGGAGCTGCCCTGGCTGGGCAACGACGCCGGTCTCTATCTGGGCACCGTGATCGTCCGCGCCGTCCCGGGGGCCACGTGGGACGTCTGGCCGAGCGGGCAGCCCGTGGTGCGGCTGGAGTCCGGGCGGGAGATCGACGTCGTCGCCGCCGGGCTGGACTGGGCGATGGCGGGCAGCCCGGAACTCTCGCAGGTGTACGCGGAGTCGGCCGAAACCTGATCTCCCCTGCCGAGAACGGGTCTCGTGACTAATCTCCAATAGAGATAAACAGCCTTATGTGCTATTTGAGCGTGTCGGGTGCGAAGTCCCTTTCCGGGATGGATAGTTTGCGCTGACCTCGACACAGCGACAAGTGGGTAGGGCAGCGCATGGCCGTCGATCCGTTGATCGAACTGAGGGACGTCAACAAACACTTCGGAGAGTTGCACGTACTTCAGGACATCAATCTCACCGTCGGCCGAGGGGAGGTGGTGGTGGTCATCGGCCCCTCCGGCTCCGGGAAATCCACCCTCTGCCGGGCCGTCAACCGGCTGGAGACGATCGAGTCAGGCTCCATCCTGATCGACGGCAGGCCCCTTCCCGAGGAGGGCAAGGGGCTGGCCCAGCTCCGCGCCGAAGTCGGCATGGTCTTCCAGTCGTTCAACCTCTTCGCCCACAAGACCGTGCTGGCCAACGTGTCCCTGGCCCAGCTCAAGGTCCGCAAGCGGAAGAAGGACGAGGCCGACCGGCGCTCGCGGGAACTGCTGGACCGGGTCGGCCTCGCCTCCCAGGCGGACAAGTTCCCCGCCCAGCTCTCCGGCGGCCAGCAGCAGCGCGTGGCCATCGCCCGCGCCCTGGCCATGGACCCCAAGGCGCTGCTTTTCGACGAGCCCACCTCGGCGCTCGACCCGGAGATGATCAACGAGGTGCTGGAGGTGATGCAGCAGCTCGCCCGGGAAGGCATGACCATGGTCGTGGTCACCCATGAGATGGGCTTCGCCCGGTCCGCCGCCAACCGCGTCGTCTTCATGGCCGACGGCCGCGTGGTGGAGGACCGCACCCCGGAGGACTTCTTCACCTCGCCGGAAAGCGACCGTGCCAGGGACTTCCTGTCCAAGATCCTCAAGCACTGACGGGGGGCTCTTCCGTGTCGCGTACCACCACTTCGCGTCCCACCAGTTCGGGTACCACCACTCTGCGTCCCAGCGGTCTGCGTCCCCACAAGGGCCGTACGGGCCGCCGCGGCGCGGCCCTCGCGCTCTGCCTCCTGCTCGCCGTCCTCGCCGCGGCCTGCGGCAAGGAGGGCAGCCCGCCGGTCAAGGGGCCGAAGGCCGAGGCGCTGCCCGTCTACCAGGTGGACGAGGGCTTCGAACTGCCCGAGTCGGCCACCTGGCGGAAGGCACAGCGGCGCGGCCATCTGATCGTCGGCGCCAAGGAGGACCAGCCCTACCTGGGCGAGAAGGACCCGGCCAGCGGGGTCTACTCCGGCTTCGACGTCGAGATCGCCCGGATGCTGGCGGCCTCGCTCGGCTTCGAGCCGAAGACCATACGTTTCCGGACGATCGCCTCCGCCAACCGCGAGACGGCCCTCCAGAACGGCCAGATCGACTACTACGTCGGCACCTACACCATCAACGACATGCGCAAGAAGCTCGTCGGCTTCGCCGGCCCGTACTACATGGCCGGTCAAGGGCTGCTCGTGCGCACCGACGAGGACGACATCAACGGCCCCCAGGACCTGGACGGCAGGACCGTCTGCTCGGCGGCCGGCTCCACGCCCTACCAGCGCATCGACGAGGACTTCCCCAAGGCGGTCCTCGTCGCCTACGACACGTACTCGATCTGCGTCGACAACCTGCTGACCTTCCAGGTCGACGCCGTCACCACCGACGACGCGATCCTGCTGGGCTTCGCGGCCAAGGCGCCGGAGGAGATGAAGGTCGTCGGCAAGCCCTTCTCCGAGGAGCCGTACGGCATCGGTGTGGCGCGCTCCGACAACGCGCTGCGGTCGGCCCTCGACGACGCTCTGGAGGCGAACGAGAAGAACGGCAACTGGAAGAAGGCGTTCGAAGCGACGCTGGGACTCTCCGGAGCGCCCGCGCCGACCCCGCCGCCGATCGACCGCTACCCGGCGAACTGAGGGGACGGCGCCACCCATGGACGTACTGACAGACAACTTCTCCCTCTACGGCAAGGGCTTCATCGGCACCGTCGAGCTGACCGTCTACTCCTCGGCCCTCGCCCTCGCCCTCGGCTTCGTCATGGCCTCCTTCCGCGTCGCGCCCGTCGGCTCGCTGCGGGTGCTGGGCACGGTCTGGGTGACCGTGCTGCGCAACACCCCGCTGACGCTGCTGTTCTTCGCGGTCCTCCTCGGCCTGCCCCGCTTCGGACTCGTACTGCCCTTCCAGCTCTTCGCGGTCCTGGCGCTCGGCTGCTACACCTCCGCGTTCATCTGCGAGGTGCTGCGCTCCGGCATCAACACCGTGCCCACCGGCCAGGGCGAGGCCGCCCGCAGCCTCGGGATGACCTTCGGCCAGACCCTGAGCAACATCGTCCTGCCGCAGGCCTTCCGCTCGGTGATCCCGCCCGTCGGCTCGACCCTGATCGCGCTGGCCAAGAACTCAGCCATCGCCGGGGCGTTCAGCGTCACCGAGCTGCTCGGCACCTACCGGACGCTCAACGAGCTGGGCTACAGCATCGTCTGGACGTTCATCTGGATCGCCGTCGGCTACCTGATCATCACCCTCACCATCAGTGCGCTCTTCAACGTGATGGAGAAGCGCTGGGGAGTCGCACGATGACCCATGTCCCCTCGGCCACCGCGCTCTACGACATCCCGGGGCCGCGGACCCGTAAACGGCACTTCCTGTACGGGATCGCCGCCACGGCCGTGATCCTCGCCCTCGTCGGCTGGATCATCTACCTCCTCTTCGACACCGACCAGTTCACCGCCGACAAGTGGCGCCCCTTCCAGTACAAGGGCATCCAGGAGCTGCTGCTGCGCGGACTCGGCAACACGCTCAAGGCGTTCGCGTACGCCGCCGTCCTCTCCCTCGCCCTCGGCGCGGTCCTCGCGGTCGGCCGGCTCTCGGCACACCGCCCGGTGCGCTGGGTCTCCACCCTGCTGGTCGAGTTCTTCCGGGCCATGCCGGTGCTGGTGATGATCTTCTTCATCTTCGTGGCGCTGAAGGTCCAGGCGCTGCCCGCCCTGGTCGCCGGGCTGACCCTGTACAACGGCTCGGTCCTCGCGGAGGTCTTCCGGACCGGCGTCAACTCCGTGGACCGGGGCCAGCGGGAGGCCGCCTACGCCCTGGGCATGCGCAAGACGCAGGTCACGACGTTCGTCCTGGCTCCCCAGGCCCTGCGCGCGATGCTGCCGACCATCATCAGTCAGCTGGTGGTCGCCCTCAAGGACACATCACTGGGCTTCCTGATCACCTACGAGGAATTCCTCCACGCGGGAAAGCTGATCGCGTCGAATCTCGACTACGATCTTCCCTTCATCCCCGTCGTGATGGTGATCTCTCCGATCTACATCGGCATGTGCATGCTGCTCTCGTGGTTCGCCACCTGGATGGCCCGGCGGCAGCGGCGCAATCCGAAGACGGAGGCGGTGGGGATGGCCCCGGCCGAGCCGGGGAAGCTGCTGCCGGGAGGGCAGTAGCCGGGCAGCACCCGCCCGGCAGCAGTCGGTGATCACTTCTCGCGCAGCGGGACCGAGAGATGACTCGGGTCCGTGGAGGGCGAGGAGAAGGTCAGCTGCGCGCCGGTCGGGTTGTGCTCGATGTACAGCGGATCGACGGTGTCGATCACCAGGGCGAGCCGGTGACCGGCCGGGACGTCGTAGGCCGTGGAGAACAGCTCCAGGTCGACGGAGAACGGCCGGCCCGGCGTCTGCCCGTGGAACGTGTACGGGGCGTTGCTGACCAGCTTCCCGATCCCGAGCGGCCCCACGTCGTAGAGGTAGGCGACGAACGTGCCGCTCGACTTCGTGCTCGTGACCGTGGTGTGCAGCTCGGCCGTGCCGCGGATGTGCTGCTCGGAGCCGTACCTCTCCGACTGCCAGACGCTCGCGAAGGTGCGCGGCAGAAGGGGTACGGAGACGGTCGGCGGCAGCTTCAGGAACTGGTCCAGGGCGTTGGAGAGCAGTGTGACGCCCCCGTTGGCGCCGGAGTCGACGTTCGCCCACACCTTCTTCGTACCGTCGAGTGCGACGCGGTTCTTGGCCGCGCCCACCGACTTCCAGTCCGCGTAGCCCTCGTACCCCTTGTCGTTGCGGGACTTGAGCTGGACCGGCAGCTCGGTGTCGATGCCGTTGCGCTCGCCCTTGAGGTAGCGGTCGAACCAGCGGCGGGTGCTCGTCCAGGTGTCGTTGGGCAGCCCGAACAGGCCGGTCAGCTCGGCGGTGGCGTGGTCGCCGGGGCGGAACTCCAGCCGCTTGGGGCCGGTGAGCTTCTCGTAGAACGAGGCGTACTGGTTGGGCGGGAAGATCGTGTCGCCCCAGGCGTTGCCCATCATGACGGCCGCGCCGTTGGCGTTGATCCGGTCGAGGTAGGTCGCGGGGGAGCGCTTGGCGCCCCAGGCGATCATCTCCGGTTCCTTGTCCAGGTTGGAGCCGAGGAAGTCCTTGAGCGTCCGGGAGAGTTCGTCGCCGGGGCGGCCGGTGATCAGCCCGGCGCCGCCGAGCAGGGCCGCGGCCTGGAGGTGCTGGGTCCGCCCGCTGTAGATCGAGTCGATCAGGTCGGCCCAGCCGCTGAGCGCGGTGACGGCCTTGATCCGGGGGTCGTGCCCGGCCGCCAGCAGGCTGATGCCCGCCCCGTACGAGACTCCGCCCATGCCGATCCGGTCCGGGTCGGCCGCGGTGTTCGCCAGTGCCCAGTCGATGACGGCGGAGGCGTCCGCGATGTCCAGCTCGCCCGCCACCTCGATCTTCCCGCCGGAGAGCCAGAAGCCGCGCGAGGTGTAACTCACCACCACGTAACCGGAGTCGGCGAGCTTCTGGGCCTGCGCCAGGTACTCGATCTGCGGCATGGCCCAGCTGGTCGGGAAGACGATCAGCGGATGCTTCGTCCCGGCCGAGGCCAGAGTTCCGGAGGGCCTGAACACATTGCCCTTGAGCGTGATGCCCCCGGAGCCGGGGATGTCGTGGAACGTCAGGCCCGGCGCGGTCGCGCTCGCCGAGGTGGTCGCGGGCGCGGCGGTGGCCGCCGGAGCCGCGCCGAGGGCGGCTCCGGTCAGCAGGGCGGCGGCGGTGGTGATCGAAGCGGTGGTGCGCAGTGCCGGTCGGGGACGTACCACGGGTCACTCCTCACGCGTGTCAGTGCAAAGTGACCCGACGGTAACCCCGGTTGCTTACCGCTGGTAACTACCGGGTGGGTTGCGTGAAGGTAACGATTGCTGGACGTGCTGTCAGCAGTGGTGCGGGCGGCAGCGGGTCACTTCAGCGCGCTCTTCGCCTGCCAGTCGGCCCACGACACGTTCCACGTGCCGTATCCGTTGCCCTCGGCGACCGTGCCCTTGGCGTCCGCGCCGGTGATCTCGAACGGGTCGCCCACCCGCACCTGCCCGTAGAGCGCGGCGGCGTCGGCGTCGCTCATCCCGAGACAGCCCGAACTCCGGTTGGCGTTGCCGAAGTAGCTCGCGTTCCACGGCGCCGCGTGGGCGTACATCCCCGACCAGGTCAGCCGCATCGAGTAGTCGACCATCTTGTCGTAGGCATCGCCCAGGCCCACCGTCTCGGAGCGCATGTTGATCGTGCCCTCCTTGGACATCAGGACGGCCGTGCCCCGCCAGGACGCCTTGTCGCCGCCCGGCGTACCGCCCGACATCGGGACCTGAAGCACCCGCTCTCCGTCGCGGTGCAGGGAGAGGTGGTGCCCGTCCAGGTCGACCTTGACGACCTGGGCCGCGCCGATGGTGAACGTCGTCCTGTAGTCACGGACGAACCAGCCGCCGTCCGCGCCCGTGTCGATGCCGTTCAGCTCCGCGTCCAGCGTCACCTTCGTGCCGGGCTTCCAGTATTCCCTGGGCCGCCAGTCGACGCGGTCCTTGCCCGAGTGGTCCTGCAGCCACCCCCAGGAGCCCTCGGTGTCGTTCGAGGTGGACACCTTCAGCCCCTTCTCCACCGCAGCCTTGTTCTTCACCGGGTGGTCGAAGACGACCGACAGCGGCTGGGCGATGCCGACCGTGGTGTCCTTGCCCGGCGCGAGCGAGAGCTTGTTGACCTTCTCCGCCTCGGCGGTCGTGAACGCGGCCCGGTCGCTGCCGCCGTCCGTGTCCCGCGCCTCGACCGTGTACGCGGTCCCCGGCGCGGCGACCCGCTCGGATGTCCAGCTCCGGCCGTCGGCGGATATCCTCCCGGCCAGCGCACCGCCCTCGCCCGCGGTCACCGACACCGTCTTCAGCTTCCCGTGCGCCAGCGTGACCTTCACCGGTTCGCCCGGGGCCGCCGCCTTGCCCCGGAGGTTCACCGAGATACTGGTCCCGGGCGCCTTGCCGTCCCCGCCCTCCTGCGCGGCGGAGCCGGCCGGTCCGCTCCCCGCGCACGCCGTGAGCGTGGCGGCGAGCAGCGCGGCCGGGACGGCCAGGGCGAGCCGGGCGCTTCGGCGGGCCGGGGCGGTGGGGCGGGTGCGCGGGCGTGGGGAACTCAACGGAAAAACCTCCAGGGCAGCAGGGCTCGACAGGTGAGAGGCGATTTCCCCCCTGCCGGGTTCCGTTTCCCCCATGTCGGGTTCCGCCTGTCCGCCCGGCGGTTCCCTCCGTATACATGGTGGGCAGCGCCCCCTGGGCGTCGGATTCCGCCTGTCCCCCCACCGGACCGGTGCCGGACCGCGCGGAGTACCCTCCACCGTCGGCCAGTACCTCGGAGCGCGGGAGAGACCAGTGGGCACAAACCTCGGCACCACGTCGAGCCGGATACCCGGGACCCGCCGATGACGGCCACCGAACCGGTCGCCCACCAGGCCCCGGACCGCTCCGATTCCATCCTGCGCAGCGGGGCCGTGATGGCTGCGGGCTCCGTCGTCTCCCGCGCCACCGGGTTCGTCCGCTCGGCGGTCGTCGTCGCCGCGCTCGGCACCGGCATGACGGCCGACGGCTACACGGTCGCCAACACCGTGCCCAACATCCTCTACATCCTGCTCATCGGCGGCGCGCTCAACGCGGTCTTCGTCCCCGAGCTGGTCCGGGCCGCCAAGGAGCACGCCGACGGCGGGGCCGCGTACACCGACCGGCTGCTCACCCTGTGCACCGTCGGCCTCCTCGCCCTCACCGCGCTCGCCGTGGCGGCGGCGCCCCTGATCGTCGGCGTCTACACCGACTACGACGGCCGCCAGGCCGAGCTGACCGTCGCGCTGGCCCGCTACTGCCTGCCGCAGATCCTCTTCTACGGACTCTTCACCCTGCTCGGCCAGGTCCTCAACGCCCGTGGCCGGTTCGGCGCGATGATGTGGACCCCGGTCCTCAACAACATAGTGATCATCGGGGTGTTCGGCCTCTACATCGCCGTCGCCGCCAACTCCGACGGCACCCTGTCCAACACCGACGCCCATCTCCTGGGCTGGGGCACCACCGCCGGAATCGCTGTGCAGACCCTCGCACTGATCCCCTCCCTGCGCGCCGCGAAGTTCCGCTGGCGGCCCCGCTTCGACTGGCGCGGCAGCGGACTGACCCGGCCGATGCGCTCGGCCGGCTGGCTCGTGCTGCTGGTCCTCACCAACCAGCTGGCGTACTGGGTCGTCACCCGGCTCTCCACCACCACCGGGCAGCTCGCGCACGAGCAGGGCGTGGCGGGCGGCGCGGGCTACACCGCGTACAGCTACGCCTATCAGCTCTGGGTCGTCCCGCAGGGCATCATCACCGTCTCGCTGGTCACCGCGCTGATGCCCCGGATGAGCCGGGCGGCGGCCGACGGGGACCTGGCCGGGGTGCGGCGCGACGTCGCGTACGCCCTGCGGACCAGCGCCGCCGTCATCGTGCCCGCCACCACCGCGTTCCTCGTCCTCGCGCCCTGGGTGATGGGCTCCGTCTTCGGGTACGGGCGCACCACCGACGCCGACATCATGGTGATGGCCGGCATCATGATGGCCTTCGCCCCCGGGCTCATCGCCTTCTCCGGGCAGTACGTCCTCTCCCGCGGCTTCTACGCGATGAGCGACACCCGCACCCCCTTCCTGCTCAACCTGGTGGTCGCGGCCGTCAACGCCGGCCTCTCGGCGGCCGCCTACTGGGTGCTGCCCGCCCGCTGGGCCGTGACCGGGATGGCGGCGGCGAGCACGGTGGCCTTCTTCGTCGGCTTCGCCGTCACCGGGTACGTGCTGTCCCGGCGGACCTCGGCCACCGCCACCGGGTCCCTGCTGCGCTCGCCCACCCTCGGCGTGCACCTGCGGCTGATCGCCGCCTGCCTGCCCGCCGGGGCGCTCGCCTACGCGGCGGCCCGCGCGGCCGAGGGCGCGGGCGACGTGGCGGCCGCCGGGGCGGGGACCCTCGCGCTGCTGCTCGTGGTGGTGCTGCTGGCCCGGCCGTTCGGGCTCACGGAGATCAGCGCGATGGTGGCGGCGGGCCGCTCACGGCTGCGGCGCTGAGGGTGGGGCCCACTCAGCCGCCCTCGCCCTCGCCCTCGCCATCGGGGGCGGGGGCGGGGTCGGCCGGTACGGGAGCCAGCGCCACGCGCGTCACATCGCCGATGAGCTCCACCACATCGGGGCCGTACGCCTCGGAGTTGACCACCTTCAGCAGCAGGCAGAACGACTTGTCGCCGTGCTTGCGCATCAGCTTCTCGTGGTGGCGCACCACATAACGGGCCGCAGCCTGGTTGTCGATGGCCCGCTGCCCGCAGAACAGGAAGACGGGGCGCGCCTCCTGACCGACCGTCAGTCGGGCGAGCAGCACGTACTCCTCCGTGCCGCGGTCCATCCGGTAGTGCTCCGAGCCGATCCGGTAGGCGACCCGGTCCGGGCCCGGGTCCCCGGTGGTGATCCGTATGCCGGGGAGCAGGGTCCGCAGATGAGCCGCCGCCCGCTGGTTGGTGGTCGGGCCGCCGACGCAGAACTCCGTACGGTCTCCGAACCCCTGCTGCGCCACGTCGTGCGTGACGATCTGCGTCTTCGCCCCGCAGTCCTTGATCAGCGCGGAGAGCTCCAGCAGCGCGAAGACGTCGTGACGGTGCACGGACCCCTCGGCGCCCGCGTACCGGTTGACGACGAGCAGGCACTCGGAGTGGGTCGGCAGCCCGAAGAACGCCTGCTTGCGGCGGAGCTTGCGCCGTACGAGGTAGGTCCGGGCCAGCCAGCCCAGCGATGCACTGATTCCGGCGGCTATCACGCCCAGCACGATGTTGCGCACGTCGTCCGTCATGGCCGGGCATGTTATCGGTCATTCGGGTATCCGTACGAGGCGGTCCTGACGATCCGGGTGCTGCGGGGCTAACCTGCGCGGAGATCCGTTGACTGGAGGTTCGTATGCACCGTTCCGTCGGCCGGAACATGTCGATATTGGCCGCCCTCGCCGTGGTCGTCTCCGTCGGGGCCGCCGCCCCGGCCGGCTCCGTGGAAGCCACCCACCGGCCTCCGGCCCCGCCCAAGTCCCCGGTGGCGGTGGGCCACGGGGGAGCGGTCGCCAGTGTCGACCGGGACGCTTCGGCGGTCGGGATCGAGGTGCTGCGCAAGGGCGGCAACGCGGTGGACGCGGCCGTGGCGACCGCCGCCGCGCTCGGCGTGACCGAGCCGTACTCGGCGGGCATCGGCGGCGGAGGCTACTTCGTCCACTACGACGCGAAGAAGCGCACGGTGCAGACCATCGACGGCCGCGAGACCGCACCGCGCAGCGCGGACGCCTCGCTCTTCCTGGAGAACGGCGAGCCCATCCCGTTCGAGGAGGGGGTCACCAGCGGCCTCTCCGTCGGCACCCCCGGCACCCCGGCCACCTGGGAGCGAGCACTCGACGCCTGGGGCTCCAAGTCCCTTCGTACGCTGCTGAGACCGGCCGAACGCCTGGCCCGGGACGGCTTCGTGGTGGACGACACCTTCCGCTCGCAGACCGCGTCCAACCAGGCCCGCTTCGCCGACTTCCCGGCCTCCGCGAAGCTGTTCCTGCCCGGTGGTCAACTGCCCGTCGTCGGCTCGGTGTTCAAGAACCCCGACCTGGCCCGTACGTACGAGAAGCTCGGCCGCAAGGGCGTGGGGGAGCTGTACCGGGGCGAGTTGGCCGACGACATCGTCCGTACGGTCCGCAAGCCGCCCGTCGACCCGAAGGCCACCCGGACCGTCCGCCCCGGCGACCTGACCCGGGGCGACCTCGCCTCCTACCGCACGCTCCGGCAGAGCCCGACGAAGGTCGGCTACCGGGGCCTGGACGTGTACGGCATGGCGCCCTCCTCGTCCGGCGGTACGACCGTGGGCCAGGCCCTCAACATGCTGGAGTCCACCGACCTCTCCCGGGCGGACGAGGCCCGTTACCTCCACCGGCTCATCGAGGCGAGCCGGATCGCCTTCGCCGACCGGGGGCGCTGGGTGGGCGACCCGGCCTTCGAGGACGTCCCCACGAAGGAGCTGCTGAGCCAACGGTTCGCCGACGCGCGCGCCTGCCTGATCAGGGACGACGCGGTGCTGACCAGCCCGGTGGCGCCCGGTGACCCGCGAAACCCGGCACGGTGCGGGGGCGGTGGCACGGCCGCGCCGACGACGTTCGAGGGGGAGAACACCACGCATCTGACGACGGCCGACAAGTGGGGCAACGTCGTCTCCTACACCCTGACGATCGAGTCCACCGGCGGCAGCGGCATCACCGTTCCCGGCCGCGGCTTCCTCCTCAACAACGAGCTGACCGACTTCTCCTTCGCCCCGGCCAACCCGGCGGTGCACGACCCGAACCTGCCGGGTCCGGGCAAGCGGCCCAGGTCGTCGATGTCACCGACCATCGTGCTCAAGGACGGCAAGCCGGTCCTCGCCCTCGGCTCGCCGGGTGGCGCCACGATCATCACCACCGTGCTCCAGTCCCTGACCGGCCACCTCGACCGCGGGCTGCCGCTCGTCGAGGCGATCGCCGCGCCGCGCGCCAGTCAGCGCAACGCGGCGGCCACCGAGGTCGAGCCGGAGCTGTGGAACAGCCCGGTCCGCGCCGAGCTCGAAGCGCTCGGCCACGCCTTCCGGCAGAACCCGGAGATCGGCGCCGCCACCGGCGTACAGCGGCTGCCCGACGGCCGCTGGCTGGCGGCGGCGCCCAGTCGGCGCGCGCGCAACTGAGGCAGGCCGACAAGGGCCTGAACGACGTCCAGGCCATTATCGATGCCCGCAGCCGCCTGCAGGCCGTACTG
>NZ_JBEYKR010000147.1:0-17202 GCF_040703535.1 Streptomyces sp. NPDC007346 | reverse complement strand
CTCTGCTCCTGCGAGGCGGCGGTGATTTCCTGCACCAGGTCCGAGGTCTTCTGGATGTTGGGCACGATCTCGCTGAGCAGGCTGCCGGCCTGTTCCCTCGTCGATCGAGGTCCGGGGCCGGAGGCCGTACAGGCGCCGCAGCACGCGCCCGGCAGCTACAGCTCCGCGCGGAACGCCTCCGCCGCCTTCAGGAAGAGGTCGTTGCCCTCGCTCTCCCCGATCGACACCCGTACGCCCTCGCCCTTGAACGGGCGCACCACCACACCGGCCCGCTCACAGGCGGCGGCGAAGTCCAGGGTCCGCTCCCCCAGGCGCAGCCAGACGAAGTTGGCGTGCGACTCCGGAACGGTCCAGCCCTGCCGCACCAGCTCCTCGCCCACCCGGCTCCGCTCGGCGACCAGCGAGCCGACCCGGCCCAGCAGCTCGTCCTCGGCGCGCAGCGAGGCGACCGCCGCGTCCTGGGCGAGCTGGCTGACGCCGAAGGGGACGGCGGTCTTGCGCAGCGCGGCCGCCACCGGCTCGTGGGCCACCGCGAACCCGACCCGCAGCCCCGCGAGGCCGTACGCCTTGGAGAAGGTACGCAGCACCGCCACGTTGGGGCGGTCCCGGTAGATCTCGATGCCGTCGGGCACCTCGGGGTCCCGGATGAACTCCTTGTACGCCTCGTCGAGCACCACCAGCACATCGCTCGGCACCCGGTCCAGGAACCGCTCCAGCTCGGCCCGGCGCACCACGGTCCCGGTGGGGTTGTTCGGGTTGCAGACGAAGATCAGCCGGGTCCGGTCGGTGATCGCCGCGGCCATCGCGTCCAGGTCGTGCACCTCACCGGTGGTCAGCGGGACCTTCACCGAGGTCGCGCCGCTCACCTGCGTGATGATCGGGTAGGCCTCGAAGGACCGCCAGGCGTAGATGACCTCGTCCCCCGGACCCGAGGTGGCCTGGAGCAGCTGCTGGGCCACACCGACCGATCCGGTACCGGTGGCCAGGTGCGGGACCGGCACGCCGAAGCGGTCCGACAGCTCGTTCATCAGCCCGGTGCACGCCATGTCCGGGTAGCGGTTGAAGCTGCCCGCCGCGGCGAGCGCCGTCTCCAGGACCCCCGGCAGTGGCGGGTAGGGGTTCTCGTTGGAGGACAGCTTGTACGCGACCGGTCCGCCGGCCGCGGCGGGCTTGCCCGGCACATAGGCGGGAACGCCGTCCAGCTCGGCGCGCAGCTTGGGGCTCGTATCGCTCACCGCAGGTCCTCCTCGACCGTCCGTCCACATCAATACTGCTCACCTTATGAGGATTGGGCGCCGCTGCGAATGGCCTGGGCGCGGAATCTCCCGCAGTGCCGGGAATGGCCCCCGCCGCGGCGCTCCCTCGCGGGGCTCTCCAGGGGGGAGCGCTTCCGGTTCCGGCGCGCGCCCGTGTCTCACGCCGTGGCGCGCGTCCCCCGAAGTGGTGACTTGAGACCTCTTCGAGACATCGACCATTCAGCAGGCCTCCGGCCATCCATGCCTGACACACCAATGCCCAGGCCGCCAATCCCCTTTCTTTGCAAGGGATTTGATGGCTGATGATCATGCAGAAACGTGCCAGCCAATGGGTGCATATGCGACCGGACCGACCGCCCTCCGGAGCCCTACTATCGGCTCGCCATGACAGCAGCAGGGAAGCACCAGGTGAGCCGGACGGAGACCCCCCGGCGCAGCGGCCGGCCAGGACGGGCGGGCATCCGCGACGTGGCCGCCGCGGCCGGCGTCTCGATCACGACCGTCTCCGACGCGCTCAACGGCAAGGGCAGGCTCCCGGACGCCACCCGCAGCCATGTCCGCGAGGTCGCAGAGCGCTTGGGCTACCGCCCCTCCGCCGCGGCCCGAACCCTCCGTACCGGCAAGTCGGGGCTGATCGGCCTGACCGTGACCACGTACGGGGATGAACCTTTCACCTTCACCGAATTCGCGTACTTCGCGGAGATGGCGAGAGCCGCGACCTCGGCGGCGCTCGCCCGGGGCTACGCCCTCGTGATCCTCCCCGCCACCTCCCGGCACGACGTCTGGTCGAACGTCGCGCTCGACGGGACCGTCGTCATCGACCCCTCCGACCAGGACCCGGTCGTCACCGAACTCGTCCGCCAGGGGCTCCCCGTCGTCTCGGACGGCCGCCCGGCCGGGACGCTCCCCGTCACCGCCTGGGTCGACAACGACCACCGGGCCGCCGTGCTCGACCTCCTCGACCACCTCGCCGCCGCCGGGGCCCGCCGCATCGGCCTGCTGACCGGCACCACCACCGACACGTACACCCGGCTCTCCACCACCGCCTACCTCCACTGGTGCGAGCGGGTCGGCCAGGACCCCGTCTACGAGTCCTACCCGGCGCACGACCCCTGCGCGGGCGCGGTCGCCGCGGACCGGCTGCTCGCCCGCCCGGACCGCCCCGACGCCGTCTACGGGCTCTTCGACCCCAACGGGACCGATCTCCTCGCGGCGGCCCGCCGCTACGGCCTGCGGGTCCCCGAGGACCTGCTGCTGGTCTGCTGCAGCGAGTCCACCGTGTACGCGGCCACCGAACCGCCCATCACGACGCTCTCGCTGAAGCCCCGGCGCATCGGCACCGCCGTCGTCCAGCTCCTCATCGACGCCATCGAAGGGGTGGAGCACGACGGACCGGTGGAGCAGGTGATACCGACGGAGCTCATCGTCCGGACCTCCTCGCAACGCCGTCCGCCGCGCACCACGGTCAGCGCGCCACGATCCCCCAGCAGGGACTGATCATCTCTTTTCGGACCAATCGGCCGGTGAACCGTATGTGCGCCCGGATTCACCACCCCTGGTGCATCACACAGATCGATCCGCATTCCTATGATGGGCGCACGACACCGCGGACCACCTCTACCAGGCAGGGCCCGTCAGGTGTACGGCGGCGCGACGGTGGTGGAGGGGTCGATGACTCAGGGGGCCGGTCAGGAACCCGTGGTGCGGACGGCGACGTTGCGTGACTTCAGGGTTCCGCCGTACGCGCAGACACCCGTACCACCGCAGACGCCCGGCGCGGCGCCGCACCCGTCACCTCCCCCACGTGCGCCGGAGCCGCCCGCCCCGGCGCCGCACACCTCCGCGCCACCGCATCCGCCCGCACCGCCTGCCCCCGCCCACCTGCCGCACCCCGGCAACGTGGCCGTCGGCGACGAGCCCCCGGAGGGGTACACCCCCACCGAGCGCGACCTCCCCGTCATCAACCGCGGCGACACCGTCCAGGTGCAGGCCGTCCCCGACCCCCGCCCCGCCTCCGGGGAGGGGCGCGGGCCGCTCTTCGTCGTCGGCGACGTCCACGGCTACCTCGACGAGCTGGTGGCCGCCCTCGCCGCCCAGGGCCTGATCGACGCCGACGGCAACTGGGCCGCGGGCAACGCCCGTCTCTGGTTCCTGGGCGACTTCACCGACCGCGGCCCCGACGGCATCGGGGTCATCGACCTCGTCATGCGGCTCTCCGCGGAGGCGGCCGCAGCGGGCGGCTACTGCAAGGCCCTGATGGGCAACCACGAACTGCTGCTCATCGGCGCCAAGCGCTTCTGCGACACCCCCGTCAACTCCGGCGCCGGCACCGCCACCTTCCAGGCCGCCTGGCTGCTCAACGGCGGCCAGAAGAGCGACATGGACCGCCTCCAGGACGTACACCTTCAGTGGATGTCCCGGCTCGACGCGGTCGTCGAGGAGGACGGGCATCTGCTGATGCACTCCGACACGACGGCCTACCTCGACTACGGCTCCACCATCGAGGACGTCAACGACACCGTCACCGCCATCCTCACGCGCAACGACGCCGACGAGTGCTGGGACCTCTTCCGCAAGCTCACCAAGCGCTTCGCCTTCCGCGACGAGGGCGGCGCCGAAGCGGTGCGCGAGCTGCTGACGACGTACGGCGGACAGCGCGTCGTCCATGGTCACAGCCCCATCCCGTATCTCCTCGGCGAGGTCGGCACGGAGGACGGCGAGAAGGGTTCGGGGCCGGTGGTGAACGGCCCGCACGTGTACGCCGACGGGCTCGCCATCGCCATGGACGGCGGAGTGACCATGGCCGGAAAGCTACTGGTCGTCCAACTTCCCCTGCATGACTGACCCCTGACAGGGAAGACGCTTCTGGATCGGGCCGCGCCGATCGTCGGGCCTATTTCGGGAACACCCTGTCACCGCGCGCCGTGAGCGCTCTACCATCGGCTCATCAGTAGCAGGCTCTCCTCCGTTTCCGCCCGATCGCCCGGTCAACGCGGGTTGCCGGGCCCGACGGAGCATCGGGGGATGCAGATGACAAGCGCTCCGCACCTGCAGGCCGAGGACGGTCCCGAGTACGCGCGGATCCTGGGTGACGCGCTGCGCCACGCCCACGAACGCCCGGACCTGGAAGGCGTCGGCGACCGGCTCAACACCGAACAGCTGCGCACGATGGCGCTCAACGCCACGGCGCTGATCACCGCGGCCGCGGCCACCGAGTACGAGCACTACGTGAAGGCCCGCGCCGAGCTGCGCACGGCCAGCGCCACCGTCCCGGAGGGCGAGCAGTACGCCGACGCCTCCTCGGTGGCGGGGCCGGGCGCCGGCATAGGAGCGGTCCTCACGGTCCTGACGCCGCTCCTCGCGGGCACCGCCGCCGTGATCTTCCTGCTCGTCGGCTATCTGCTGAAGGCGGTCAGCCCCTCGGTCGCCTTCGGCACCACCATGGTCGCGGCCGGGTGGTTCTTCGCGGCCGTCGCCGCCGCGGCCATCCTGGTCGCCGCCGTGGGGCTGCTCGTCACCGCCCTGCGCAACGGCTCGACCTCACTGGCCGCCGAGGACGAGGAACAGGGGCTGCCGGAGGAGGTCGCACGGGCCCGGGAGGCCTGGCGGCACGCCCTGCTGGAGCGCGGCATCCTGCCGTTCCTCCGGGACGCCCTGGCCGACCCGGCCGCGGGCCGCGCCGCGCGGACCCCGCACCGCTCGCCCAACCGCATCCCGAAGGTCGGCTACAGCAGGCCGGACTTCTCCGGCCCGGAGGACGGCCCCTCGGCCGGACCCCGGCCGACGTTCACGAGCCCCGACTTCACCAGCCCGGACTTCGGCGGCCCGGACCACCGGCCGGAGTAGGCGCGAGCCCGGGAGCCCTCGGGCCCCGAAACGCCACAGGCCGGGGCGGCGAGTGCCGCGCCCGGCCTGTGCGATGCTCCGGCCCTGGCGGAGCGGTGGATCAGCCTGCCTGCGGAGCCAGCTTCGGGTTGGCACCGTACTGGTTCGGCTCCTGCTTGCCCTCCGAGGCGAGGAAGACGATCAGGACGATGCCGCCGATCAGCGTCAGCGCGATCAGCAGCCACCAGCCCGAGCGGCCGGTGTCGTGCAGGCGGCGCACGCCGACGGCGAGCGACGGGATGAGGACCGCGAGGAGGTAGACGTAGTACAGGATGTCCGTGCCGATCGCCGCGCCGATGATCGACAGGACGATGGCTATGACGAAGTTGACGAGCGCGAACATCCAGTACTCCTTGCGGCGCGCGCGACCGCTGAAGCCTGCGTAGTTCTTGAGTACGTCCAGGTACCAGTTCACTGTGTTCCCCTCCCCGGGCCCCCGTGTGAGGGCCGACAAATTTCAGCCAAGCAACCGGAAAGTAAGGCACAGATAAGGAAAGGGTCAAGCCCAGCTGACACAGCGGCGAAACGTACATCCAGCTGCCACACGACTGTGTCCATACTGTCGCCTGACAACGGGCTGAACCGTGGCAGACGGCTACCAAGCGGGCAAGCTGCCTATAAGGGAGCGGTTCTGGCTGGATGTCACCGGCCGGCGGCCCCGGACGCGGGAAGCCCCCGACACCGGCCGAGGTGTCGGGGGCGAAGAGGCGGTCGGCGAGCCTAGTCGGCGATCGGCAGGTAGACCCGGTTCCCGGCGGCCGCGAACTCCTTCGACTTCTCGGCCATGCCCTCCTCGATCTCCTCCTGCGAACCGCCGTGCTGACGGCGGATGTCCTGGGAGATCTTCATCGAGCAGAACTTCGGTCCGCACATGGAACAGAAGTGCGCCGTCTTCGCCGGCTCGGCGGGCAGCGTCTCGTCGTGGAACTCCCGGGCCGTGTCCGGGTCGAGGGCCAGGTTGAACTGGTCCTCCCACCGGAACTCGAACCGCGCGTCGGAGAGCGCGTCGTCCCACTCCTGCGCGCCCGGGTGCCCCTTGGCGAGGTCGGCCGCGTGGGCGGCGATCTTGTAGGTGATCACGCCCGTCTTCACGTCGTCCCGGTTGGGCAGCCCCAGGTGCTCCTTGGGTGTGACGTAACAGAGCATCGCCGTGCCCCACCAGGCGATCATCGCGGCGCCGATGCCCGAGGTGATGTGGTCGTAGGCGGGCGCGACATCGGTGGTCAGCGGGCCGAGCGTGTAGAACGGCGCCTCCTCGCAGATCTCCTGCTGGAGGTCGATGTTCTCCTTGATCTTGTGCATCGGGACGTGCCCGGGGCCCTCGATCATCGTCTGGACGCCGAACCGCTTGGCGATGGTGTTCAGCTCGCCCAGCGTGCGCAACTCGGCGAACTGCGCCTCGTCGTTGGCATCCGCGATCGACCCGGGGCGCAGTCCGTCACCGAGGGAGTAGGTGACGTCGTACGTCGCGAGGATCTCGCAGAGCTCCTCGAAGTGCTCGTAGAGGAACGACTCCTTGTGGTGCGCGAGGCACCAGGCCGCCATGATCGAGCCACCGCGCGAGACGATGCCGGTCTTACGACGGGCCGTCAGCGGGACGTACGGCAGGCGCACCCCGGCGTGCACCGTCATGTAGTCCACGCCCTGCTCGCCCTGCTCGATGACGGTGTCCTTGTAGATCTCCCAGGTCAGCTCCTCGGCCCGGCCGTCCACCTTCTCCAGGGCCTGGTAGAGCGGGACCGTACCGATCGGCACGGGGGAGTTGCGCAGCACCCACTCGCGGGTGGTGTGGATGTTACGGCCGGTGGACAGGTCCATGACCGTGTCGGCGCCCCACTTGGTCGCCCAGGTCATCTTGTCCACCTCCTCCTCGATGGAGGAGGTGACCGCCGAGTTGCCGATGTTGGCGTTGACCTTCACCAGGAACCGCTTGCCGATGATCATCGGCTCGATCTCGGGGTGATTGACGTTGGCCGGCAGCACGGCCCGGCCCGCCGCGATCTCCTCCCGTACGGTCTCGGCCTCGACGTTCTCCCGGATCGCGACGTACTCCATCTCCGGGGTGATCTCACCCCGCCGGGCGTACGCGAGCTGAGTGACGGGGCGTCCGTCGCGGCTGCGGCGCGGCTGGCGGGGCCGGCCGGGGAAGACTGCGTCCAGGTTGCGCAGCCCGCCGCGCGGCGTGGTGTGCTTGAGCCCGTCGTCCTCGGGACGGACCGGGCGACCCGTGTACTCCTCGGTGTCGCCGCGGGCGATGATCCAGTTCTCCCGCAGGGGCGCGAGGCCCCGGCGGACATCGGTGTCGACGGCGGGATCGGTGTACGGCCCCGAAGTGTCGTACAGGGTAACGTCCTTGCCGTTGGTGAGGTGCACCTGTCGGACCGGCACCCGGAGGTCCGGGCGCGAGCCCTGGACGTACCCCTTGTGCCAGCCGATGGACTTCCCGGCCTCGTCGTCGCGGGTCCCGTTGTCCGGCGTCGTGCCGTTCGGCGTCCCGTCGCTCTGTTTCGAGGCAGGCGTGCGTGCGTCCGCTGTGGTCATGAGACCTACTCCCTACGCCGGCATTACCCGGTAACAGGTTCGGCGGTCGGCGCAGCGTGTCCCGTACGGATGTACGGCGGTCAGCGCCCTCTCAGCCCGGTGCTCCGAGCTCCCGCGTGTGCAAATGTGCCTCCACGCTAGCGTCCTTTCCGGCGAGCTGAACAGAGGGCGCCCCTGTTCTTGCGATGATCGCCCCGTGACCTCCCCTCAAAGCGACCCCGCCCCCCAGCCGCCGCCCCAGGGCCACACCCACGGCCACACGCACAGCCACGGACCCGCCGCCCCGGTCTCCAAGCACCTGCGCAAGGTCATCGCCGCCGTACTGATCCCGTTCGCCACGGCCGTCGTCGTCGGCCTCATCGCGTTCTGGCCCGGCGGCGTCCCCGACCACGAGCGCACGGGCGTCGGATTCGACCGGCAGACCCAGGACGGCAAGGTCGTCCAGGTCGTCAAGGTCGACTGCGCGGACGTCAACGCCGCACAGGTCCCCCCGACCGGTGACACCTCCACCCCCTCGGGCCGGGAGGCCGTCAACGAGCAGGAGGGGGAGTGCGCGAAGGCGACCATCGAGGTGACCAGCGGCGACGACAAGGGCCGTACGTTCGTCGAGGTGGTCCAGCCGGACGCGCCCCGCCAGCTGCGCGAGGGCCAGGGTGTCGTCGTGGCGTACGCCCCCGACGCGCCCCGCGACCTCCAGTACTCCGTCACCGACGTGAACCGGAAGATCCCGATGGCCCTGCTGGCCGCGATCTTCGCCCTGGCGGTCGTCGCGGTGGGCAGACTGCGCGGGGTGATGGCGCTGGTGGCGCTGGCCGTCTCGTTCGCCGTACTGACCCTGTTCATCCTGCCGGCGATCCTGCAGGGATCGAATCCGCTGGTGGTGGCGGTGATCGGGGCCAGCGCCATCATGCTGGCGGCGCTCTACATGTGCCACGGGGTGACGGCCCGCACATCCGTCGCGGTCATCGGCACGCTGATCTCGCTGCTGCTGATCGGGCTGCTCGGCTCCCTGTTCATCGGCTGGGCGAGTCTGAGCGGCAACACCGACGACAACACCGGCCTCATCCACGGGCTGTACCCGGACATCGACATGAGCGGTCTGCTGCTGGCCGGCGTCATCATCGGGTCGCTCGGGGTGCTCGACGACGTGACGGTCACCCAGACCTCCGCCGTCTGGGAACTGCACCAGGCGGACCCGCAGATGGGTTGGCGCGGGCTGTACCGGGCAGGTATCCGCATCGGACGGGACCACATCGCCTCGGTCGTGAACACCCTGGTGCTGGCGTACGCGGGCGCGGCGCTGCCGCTGTTGCTGCTCTTCTCCATCGCTCAGAGCAGCGTGGGGACCGTGGCCAACAGCGAACTCGTCGCCGAGGAGATCGTCCGTACGCTGGTCGGCTCGATCGGTCTGGTCGCCTCGGTGCCGGTGACGACCGTGCTCGCCGCACTGGTGGTCTCCGCGGACCGGCCGGGCGCCTCCACCTCCTCGTCCACGGCCGCAGCCCCCGCACGGACCGGCAGGGGCCGTCGCCGTAAGGCGTGAGAGGCGTGCGGCGGGGGTGTGCTCGCCGCTCAGCCAGCGTTCTGCTCCTCGGCGAGGATGCGGCCGAGCGCTTCCTCCAGGTTCCCGTCGAAGTCACCCAGCGTGTGCTCCTGGCCGAGAGGCACCAGCTTGTCGGTCCGGTCGAGAAACGCCACCAGCGGTGCCGTACCCGCCCGGAACAACGCGCGGTCCGCGCCGACCTGAAGACGGATGTGCACATCGCCGAGGCCCTCGGGCTCGGTCGGCCCGATGTGCACATCGCCGTCGCCACTGGGGCTGTTGAGCCCGTCCAGCAGCAGCTCGCGACCGAATGCCCAGGTCACAGGGGCATCGCCGGGCAGATGGAACGTCATCCGGATGGCATAAGGATCCGCCACCTCGTACCGGAGCTCCACCGGAATACGGAACGAGAGCTCCTCGGAGACGAGGAAGCTCATCATGACCTCTGCTTGAACCGACTCGCGCATCGTTCAACCCCGCAGTAGATGAAACTGGCCAGGAATGATCCCCCATGGCCCTATTGACGCCATCGTGGTGCACGCGATAGCAGATCACAAGGAGTGATTTTTCAGATACTGATAGAGAACACGAACGAACGCAAGAGGCTCGCCACTTCGCCACGTAGCTGTTCGACTGCGGGCAGCAACCGTTCTTCCTGGTCCAGGGGTACGGAAATGGCCATGGCCGCAATGGTGGCACCGGCCGTGACGGGAATGGCGGCACAGACGGTCCCCAGTGCGTACTCCTGGCGTTCGATGACCGGTTCACCCCGGCGCAATGTCCGCAACCGTTCCAGAAATGCCGCGCGATCTCGCACTGAGTAACGAGTGAGGGGCCGAACGGGGTGCCGGTCGAGATGATCCTCGCGTTCCTTCTCGTCGAGCTGGCCGAGAAGGCACTGTCCGATCGCGTGTGCGTGGCCGGTCTCCCGGAAGGAGGCCCACTCGTCGACCGCAGGGGCGTCGGGAGCGTCCGCGACCGCGATGAGCTCGATCTCACCCTCGCGGTAGACCGCGCAGTACACCGGGGCCCCGATGGCGTCCCGCCAACGCGCGAGGGAGTCGGTGACGGCGGAGGGGCGGCTTCTCGGGCCCTGGGCCGCGGTCAGGTTCTCGGCGGCCGCGCCGAAGTGGAAGACGCCGTTCTCCCGGCGGAGATAGCCCTCATGGGTGAGGGTGCGCAGCAGGTGGTACGCGGTCGGCAGCGGTAGCCCTGCCTCACGTGCGAGTTGCTTGGCGGGCGCCCCGTCCCGATGGGTGCCCACAGCCTCCAGCAGCCTCAACGCCCGCTGAACCGAACCGATCAACGTCGGGACAGCGGTACTCGATGCCGTGGTCAAAGGTCACCCCCAGGCATGGTGACGGGCCGTCAGCCCTCCCGTGGAGGCCGCCCCCACGGGGCTGCCGCACCAACGACCGAACTGTCGTACAAACCACTGGTCACTCGGTCGGTTCGGTGACAGAAGGTCACATTCCAGATGGCGGCAGCGTTATGTCACTGTATCGGCCGTCCCCGGAAGGAGGGGGTTTTCCTCCTGGACTTAGCTCAGCTGGGCTAATCCGCAGGCCTGTGCGCACCCCCGACCCCGCACGGGCCCGCGGCGGCCCTGCTACCAATCACCACGCGAGGACGAGGAGGACATGAACTTGCGTACGACGAAGATCAGACCGCCGACCAGCACGACGAAGATCAGCGCCTTGAAGAGCAGGCTGATCACGAAGCCGATCACGCTGGCGATCAGACCGCCGAACACGAAGATCGCGATGACGGGCACCGCGATCCACTTCACCCACCAGGGCATCCCCGCGTATATCTCCCGCACGGCCATCGCCATCTACCTCGTCTCTCTGGGTTCCTGCCTCGATGCTAAGGGCGCGAGGGACCCCGGCGGGGGCCTCGCAGCCCTTGAAGACCCCTGATCGAACCCTTAGGGAACCCGGGGTTCAGCCCTCCGGAGGCGGGTTCAGCCCTCCGGAGGCGAGAAGACGACCATCACCCGCAGATCCTCGGTGATGTGGTGGAACTTGTGGGTCTCTCCGGCCGGCACATAGACGACGCTCCCCCGGCCGACCTGCGTCGTCTCCGTCCCCACCGTGATCGACGCCCGGCCGCTGACGACGAAGTACACCTCGTCCTGCTGGTGCGGCTGCTGCGGGTCGAGCGCCCCCGCGTCCAGGGCGTACAGGCCGACGGACATGTTCCGCTCCCGCACGAACTGCAGGTAGGCGCCGTCGTTGGCGGCTCGTTCCGCCTCCAGCTCGTCCAGTCTGAATGCCTTCATGACCCGTCCGCCCCTTGTGACCCGTACTACCGGTTCCGCGTGCGCTGTCGGTGTCCACCACCGATCATGTCTGCCACGATCAGACACATGAAGAATTTCGTAGTCAAGACGATCGCCAACGCGGGTGCGCTGGCCGTGGCCATCTGGCTGATCGGGAACATCACGCTGGAGGGCGGCTCCACCGGCCGCAAGGTCCTCACGCTGATCCTGGTCGCGTTGATCTTCGGCCTGGTGAACTTCCTGGTCAAGCCGGTGGTCAAGCTCCTGACGTTCCCGCTGTTCATCCTGACGCTCGGGCTGATCACCCTGGTGGTCAACGCCCTGATGCTGCTGCTGACCTCCTGGCTGGCCGGGGTCTTCGACCTCAGCTTCCACGTCGAGGGCTTCTGGACCGCGGTACTCGGCGCCCTGATCATCTCGGTCGTCTCCTGGGCCCTCAACATGGTCCTGCCGGACGAGGACTGAGCCCTGGTCCCGCCGCCGGACGAGGACCGGGTCCGGCTCCCCCTGGCCGCCTGACAACTTACGGAGCAGCATGAGCACCATGGGCGACGGAACGCGCGCGGTACGCGCTGGGCTTCCCGAACCGGAGCAGTACGGACCGCCCCTCCCCGGGCCGGTCTTCGCCGCGCACTTCCACCTCTCCGGCGAGCCGGTGGGCCCCTACACCTACGGCCGGGACACCAATCCGACGTGGACCCATCTGGAGCGGGCCATCGGCGAGCTGGAGGCTCCCGGCGAGGACGTGGCCACCACGGTGTTCGCCTCCGGCATGGCGGCGATCACCGCCGTGCTGCTCTCCCAGGCCCGTGCCGGGGACACGGTGGTACTGCCGGACGACGGCTACCAGGCGCTGCCGCTCGTACGGGAGCAGTTGACGGCCTTCGGCGTGGAGGTCCGGACCGCGCCGACCGGCGGCGATGCCCAGCTGGCGCTGCTGGAGGGGGCGAAGCTGCTGTGGATCGAGAGCCCTTCCAACCCGGGCCTCGACGTCTGCGACATCCGCCGGCTCGTGGCCGCCGCGCACGAGGCGGGTGCGCTGGTCGCCGTGGACAACACCCTGGCCACCCCGATCGGCCAGCTCCCGCTGGAGCTCGGCGCGGACTTCTCGGTCGCCAGCGACACCAAGGGCATGACCGGGCACGGTGACCTCCTGCTGGGCCATGTCACCTGCCGTGACCCCGAGCTGGCCGCCGACGTACGGCGCTGGCGCAAGGTGGGCGGAGCGATTCCGGGCCCGATGGAGGCCTGGCTCGCCCACCGCTCGCTCGCCACGCTCCAGCTGCGCGTCGACCGGCAGTGCACCACGGCTCTGGCACTGGCCGAGGCTCTGGCCGAGCGGGCCGAGGTCACCGGGCTGCGGTACCCGGGGTTGCCCTCCGACCCCTCCTACGGGACCGCCGTGCGTCAGATGCGCCGCTTCGGTTCGGTGGTCTCCTTCGAGCTGGCCGACCGGGAGGCGGCGGAGCGCTTCCTCGCCGCACTGCGACTGGTCGACGACGCGACGAGTTTCGGCGGCGTACGGTCCACCGCCGAGCGCCGGGGCCGCTGGGGCGGCGACGCCGTGCCGGAGGGGTTCATCCGCTTCTCGGTCGGCGCGGAGGACCCGGAGGATCTGCTGGCGGACGTCGAGCGGGCGCTGGACGAAGCCGTCCGCTAGCGTCGGCCGGGCCCGGGGGCGTACGCGATGACAGGGGCGTGCTGCGGGCGCCTGAGGTCCCAGGGGCCGCCGGGAGTTTCAGACGGCGCCCCACGGGCCACCCTCTTGCCATGACCGAACGCCCAGTGGTCAAGCGCACCGCACGCGCCATCCTGCTCGACGGCGACGACCTCGTCCTCATCAAGCGCACCAAACCGGGGGTCGATCCGTACTGGCTCACCCCCGGCGGCGGGGTCGAGCCGGAGGACGCCACCGTCGTCGACGCCCTGCGCCGCGAGGTCGACGAGGAGCTCGGCGCCAAGATCGTCGATGTGGTGCCCTGCTTCGTCGACACCGTCGAGCACATCGCGGACGGCGGCGTGGCGGGGGTGAAGGTCCAGCACTTCTTCGTCTGCCGGCTCGCGTCGATGGACGTCACCCGGCGGCACGGCCCGGAGATCGAGGAGCCCTGCGGGGAGTACGAGATCGTCCGGGTGCCGTTCAGCCGGGTCGGGATCGCCGCCGTCCACCTCGTACCGCTCTCCCTGCGCCACTACCTGGACGGCAACATCGAGGGCGTACGGGCGATGCACGCCCCCGACCTCAGCTGACGACCCCAGGCGCCCCGAACGCGGCCGGACTTCATGTTTCACGTGAAACCGGAGCGGCGGGCGCTGGGGATCTCGGCCAGTTCCGCGAAACCGGTGGACGGGCGATCATCGCGTCGGACAGCCTGGCCCCATGCACAGCCCATCACCCCTGCCCCTCGTCGACCTGCCCGTACGGCGCCTCACCCGGGGAGACCTGGTCTCCTGCGCCGATCTCAGCGAGGACCGGGGCTGGCCACGCGACGAACATCGGTGGGGGCTTCTCCTCTCCGCGGGTACGGGGTACGGAATCGCGGAACCCGACGGGAGGGGCCTGGTCGCGGCCTGCGTGGTGACGTCGTACGGGCCCCGCCTGGCGGCCGTCGGCATGCTGCTCGTCGCGGGACGCCACGCCCGCCGGGGGATCGCCCGCCGGCTCATGAGCCACGTGATGGCGGAGGTCGGGCCCATTCCGCTCGCGCTGTACGCCACACCCCAGGGGCAACGCCTCTACGAGGAGCTCGGCTTCACCCACGTGGGCCGGACCGAGCGGGTCCTCGGCAGGTTCCGGGCGGAGGCCCAGGGCAGGGCTCCGGCCTCAGCCGTGACCACGCGCCCGGCCGCCGCCGACGATCTGCAGACGATGGTCCGGCTCGACCTGCCGGTCTTCGGTGTCGACCGGACGCACATCATCGCCCGGCTCCCGGCCTTCTCCGACCGGCTCCGGGTCGCGGAGGAGAACGGCGAGCTGACCGGTTACGCGGCCCTGTGGCCGAGCGGCGACGCCCATGTCGTCGGCCCGCTCATCGCGCGCGACACGGCCACCGCGAAGGCCCTTGTCACCGCGCTGGCCGCCACGACGGACCGGCCGCTGCGGGTCGATGTCGACGCGCGCCACGAGGAGCTGTTCAGCTGGCTGGTGGAGCGCGGTCTTGAACCGGGCTCCCGGACCGCGGTGATGACGTACGGCGTCGCGGACCTACCGGGCGACGCGAGCCGCCGGTTCGCCCCGCTCACCATCGCGACGGGCTGACGCGCGAGCGGCCACGCCGCCGCAGGGCGGTCCGGCCGCTCGCCGTCCGGGATGCCGGGCCGGGCTCGGCGTCCCGGCTCCACGCTCAGTGCCGGGCCGTGACGGCGACCGGCCCGGAGGTGCTCCCGGCGACGATCCGGCCTTCGGCCGCGGCGGTACGGCGCTCCAGCAGGCTGGAGACCACGGCCAGGGCCAGGGCGGACGCGGCGAGGACCGCGCCGACCCAGTTGGGGGCGGTGTAGCCGAGTCCCGCGGCGATCACGAGGCCGCCGAGCCAGGCGGAGAGGGCGTTACCGAGGTTGAAGGCCCCGATGTTGACCGCGGAGGCCAGGGTGGGAGCGCCCGCCGCCTGGTCGAGGACCCGCTTCTGCAACGGAGGCACGGTCGCGAAGCCCAGGGCACCGATCAGGACGAGGGTGACGGCCGCGGCGGCCTTGTTGTGCGCGGTCACGGTGAACAGGCCGAGGACAAGGGCGAGCCCGCCGAGCGAGACGTACAGCATCGGCATCAGATGGCGGTCGGCGAACCTTCCGCCCACCAGGTTGCCGCCCACCATGCCGAGGCCGAAGAGGACCAGCAGCCAGGTGACGGAGGAGGCCGCATAGCCGGCGACCTCGGTCATCATCGGGGTGATGTAGGTGATCGCGGCGAAGACCCCGCCGAAGCCCAGGACGGTCATGGCCATCGCGAGCAGGACCTGGACGTTGCGGAACGCGGCCAGTTCGTGGCGGATGCGTACGCCTTCGGGCCTGGGCTGCTCGGGGACGAGCCTGGCGACACCGAGCAGCCCGACCACACCGAGGAGGGCCACGATGCCGAACGTGGTCCGCCAGCCGGCGGACTGTCCGATGTAGGTGCCGAGCGGGACGCCGACGACGTTGGCGACGGTGAGTCCGGTGAACATCATGGCGATGGCCCCGGCCTTCTTCTGCGGGGCGACCAGATCGGCCGCGACCACCGAGCCGATGCCGAAGAAGGCGCCGTGCGCGAGGGAGGCGACCACCCGGCCGGCGAGCATGACGCCGAAGACGGGGGCGAGGGCGGAGACCACGTTGCCCAGGATGAACAGCCCCATGAGGAGCATCAGCATCCGCTTGCGGGTGACCCGGGTGCCCAGAAGCGTCATCAGCGGCGCGCCGAGGACGACGCCGAGCGCGTAGCCGGTCACCAGGAAGCCTGCGGTCGGGATCGAGACCTGGAACTCCGCGGCGACCTCGGGGAGCAACCCCATGATCACGAACTCGGTCGTCCCGATGCCGAATGCCCCGATGGCCAGGGCGAGGAGCGCGAGCGGCATGGGTTTCCACCTTCTCTGAAGATTGCACCTGCACTTTACGAGCGGTGACAATAATTGCAGACGCAGGCTAATTGCAAGCGCGGGCTATTGCAGGCGTCCCCTATCCTGGAACCACGCAGCTCCGCACGGAGGAGAGACCATGACCGCGACCGACCCCGCCCTGACCGCCCTCGCCCAGGGCTGGTGCGCCCTCTCCCTGCTCCACGGGAAGATCGAGGCCCGCATCGAGCGCGCCCTCCAGTCGGGCCACGGGCTCAGCGCGCGCGAGTACGCACTGCTCGACGTGTTGAGCCGGCAGCACAGCGGCCCCGGCGGTCATCTCCAGATGAAGCAGGTCGCCGACGCCGTGGTGCTCAGCCAGAGCGCCACCACCCGTCTGGTCACCAGGCTCGAGGACCGGGGGCTGCTGACGCGGTATCTGTGCGACACCGACCGGCGGGGCATCTACACCGATGTCACCGAGGCCGGCCTCGCCCTGCTCGCAGAGGCCCGGCCGACCAACGACAGCGCCCTGCGGGCGGCGCTGGACGAGGCGTCGGAGAACCCCGAGCTCGCCCCTCTGGTCCGGGCGGTCGAAGAGCTGAAGGCCCCGGCCTGACAACTGTCCCGGCCCGACGACCGCGCGACGCGTACTCTGCCGATCATGAGCGACCTTGAGATACGCCCTGTTGCCGAGTCCGACCTCGACGCCGTGGTGGCCATGCTGGCCGACGACCCGATCGGCGCGCAGCGCGAGTCGCCGGACGACCTCACCCCGTACCGCGCCGCGTTCCGACGGCTGGCCGACGACCCGAACCAGCACGTCGTCGTCGCCGTCCGCGCGGACCGCGTGGTCGGGACCCTTCAGCTGACCGTGGTCCCCGGGCTGTCCCGGCGCGGCGCCACCCGCGCGATCATCGAGAGCGTCCGCATCCACGCCGACGAGCGGGGCAGCGGGCTCGGTACACAGCTGATCCAGTGGGCGGTCGACGAATCACGCCGCCAGGACTGCCAGTTGGTGCAGCTGACCTCGGACGTCACCCGCGAGGACGCGCACCGCTTCTACGAGCGGCTCGGGTTCACGGCCAGCCATGTAGGTTTCAAGCTCGCTCTCTGACCGACAACGGCCGGTGGGGTGGGTGTTTCACGTGAAACACCCAC
>NZ_JBEYKR010000146.1:0-17468 GCF_040703535.1 Streptomyces sp. NPDC007346 | reverse complement strand
GGGCCCCGCCGGGGGGGGGCGGTGCCGCTGCGGGCGGCGGGGCGGTGCCGCCCCCCGGCTGCTGCCGGGGGCCGGCACCGCTGCGCGTCGTACAGTCGGTCACCGGGCTCCCGCCGTAGCCAGGTCGGTGCGGGGGGCCGCCGCGTCGAACAGCTGGTTGGCGGGGCGCGGCAGGCCGTAGTGCTCGCGCAGGGTGGCGCCGGTGTACTCGGTGCGGAAGAGGCCGCGCTCCTGGAGGATGGGGACCACCCGGTCGACGAAGACCTCCAGGCCGGAGGGGAGCACCGCGGGCATGATGTTGAACCCGTCGGCGGCCCCGCTGTCGTACCAGTGCTCGATGGTGTCGGCGACCTGCTCGGCGGTGCCGGCGAAGGTGCGGTGGCCGCGTCCGCCGCCGAGCCGCCCGATGAGCTGGCGTACGGTCAGGTGCTCGCGGCGGGCCAGCTCCACGATGAGGGTGTAGCGGCTCTTGGCTCCCTCGATCTCGTCCTCGGTCGGGATGTCCTCGGGGAGTTCGGCGTCCAGGTCCAGCTCCTCCGGGGCGATCTTGAGGCGCAGGGCGAGCTGGCGCTTGGCGTACTCGGGGACGATGAGGCGGTCCAGCTCGGCGTCCAGCTCCCGGGCCTCGGCCTCCGTGTCGCCGATGACGGGGACGATGCCGGGCAGGATCTTGATGCCCTCGGGGTCGCGGCCGAGTGCCACGGCCCGCGCCTTGACGTCCTTGTAGAAGGCGATGCCCTCCTCCAGGGTCTGCTGGGCGGTGAAGACCGCCTCGGCGTACCGGGCGGCGAAGTCCTTGCCGTCCTCGCTGGAGCCGGCCTGCACGAGCAGCGGGTGGCCCTGGGGCGGGCGCTGGACGTTGAGGGGTCCGTCGACGCGGAAGAACTCGCCGCGGTGCTCGATGGCGCGGACGCGTGAGGCCAGGGCGTGGACGCCGGCCTCCTTGTCGGCGACGACGGCGTCGTCGGCCCAGCTGTCCCAGAGCTTGGTGGAGACCTCCACGAACTCGGCGGCCCGGCGGTAGCGCTCGCGGTGCAGCGGGGTGTCGTCCAGGCCGAAGTTGCGGGCGGCGTCGGCCCCGGCGGTGGTGACGATGTTCCAGCCGGCCCGGCCGCCGGAGACGTGGTCCAGCGAGGCGAACCGGCGGGCCAGGTTGTAGGGCTCGTTGTAGCTGGTGGAGGCGGTGGCGATGAGCCCGATGTGCTCGGTGGCCCCGGCCAGGGCGGTGAGCAGGACGGTGGGCTCCAGCTTGGCGGCCGGGCGGCGGCCGGGGTCGCCCATGAGGACCGGGCTGTCGGCGAGGAAGAGGGAGTCCAGGCGGCCGCGTTCGGCGATCCGGGCGAGGTTCTTGTAGTGCTCGATGTCGGAGTTGGCCTCGGGCGGGCTCTCGGGGAGCCGCCAGGACGCCTCGTGGTGCCCGGTGGACATGAGGAAGGCGTTGAGGTGGAGCGGCTTGCGGGTCTTGGCGGAGGGCATGGGTGTCTCCAGAGAGGTGCGGGTGGAAGCGCGGTGGGTGGCTCAGGCCGTCGTGGGCGGCGGCTGCGTGACCCCGAGGGCGGTGAGCAGGGTGTCGCGGTACTCCTGGAAGCGGGCGTCGCGCCGGGAGCGCGGGCTCGGCAGGTCGATGGCGAGGTCGACGGAGATCAGGCCGTCGTCCAGGACCAGCACCCGGTCGGCGAGTTCGACGGCCTCGTCGACGTCGTGGGTGACCAGGAGCACGGCGGGGCGGTGGCGTTCGTACAGTTCGCGCAGCAGGCCGTGCATCTTGATCCGGGTCAGCGCGTCGAGTGCGCCGAACGGCTCGTCGGCCAGGAGGAGTTCGGGTTCGCGGACCAGGGCGCGGGCGAGGGCGGCGCGCTGCTGTTCGCCGCCGGACAGCTCGTGCGGCCAGGAGCGGTCGCGGCCGGCGAGGCCCACCTCCTCCAGGGCGGTGAGGCCGCGCTCGCGGGCGCCGGGGCCGCGCAGCCCGAGGGTCACGTTGTCCAGGATCCGGAGCCAGGGCAGCAGCCGGGAGTCCTGGAAGGAGAGCGAGACCCGTTCGGGGACGGTGAGTTCACCGGAGCCCTCGACCGTGTGGTCGAGGCGGGCGACGGCCCGCAGCAGGGTGGACTTCCCCGATCCGCTGCGGCCCAGGAGGGCGGTGAACTCCCCCGGCGCGACGGTCAGATCGAGTTCCTTCAGGATGATCCGGTCGCCGAACTTCCGTACCAGCCGCTTCGTCTGGACCGCGGGCCGGACCTCGGTGATCAGCCCGCCAGGGTGCGTCGCCATGACAGGGCCCTCCTCTCGATGGCGCGTACGGCCGCGTCCGAGGCGAAGCCGAAGATCCCGTAGGCCACCAGGCCCACGATGATCACGTCGGACTGGGCGTACAGCTGGGCCTGGAACATCATGTAGCCGATGCCGCTGGTGGCGTTGATCTGCTCGACGACGATCAGTCCGACCCAGGAGGAGGTGACGCCGAGGCGCAGGCCGACGAAGAAGCCGGGCAGCGAGCCGGGGATCACGACCTTGCGGATGAACTGGGCGCGGCCGAGGTCGAGTCCCTCCGCCAGCTCCACGTACCGGCTGTCGATGGAGGTCAGGAAGGCGAAGGTGTTGATGTACATGCTGACCGCCACGCCGAGGGCGATGACGGTGACCTTCATCTCCTCGCCGATGCCGAGCCAGAGGATCAGCAGGGGCAGCATGGCGAGCGAGGGGATGGCGCGCTTGATCTGGAGCGGCCCGTCGATCAGGTACTCGCCGCTGCGGCTCAGCCCGGCCGCGACCGCGAGGATCACACCGCTGGCGACGCCGAAGAAGAGGCCGAGCCCGGCGCGTTGGAGGGAGATGAGGACGTTGTCCTGGAGGCGGCCGGTGGCGACCAGGTCGGAGGCGGTGGAGATCACGCTGCCGGGCCCGGACAGGATGCGCGGGTCCAGGTAGCCGGAGGCGGAGGCGGCCCACCACAGGGCGATCAGCAGGGCGGGGCCGATGAGCCGGCCGAAGGGGAGGGACCGGCCGGGGCCGAGCCGCCGCCGGGTGCCACGGGCCACGGGCGGTCCGGGCTCCTGGGGCGAGGCCCCCGGGGGCGCCGCGCCCTTGGTGAGGACGGCGGGCCCCCTGGAGCGGGCGGTGGGCAGCAGGTCGGTCATGAGGTCTCCCGGTACTCGGCGGGAACGGACTGGGCCGCGAGTCCCTCGAAGCGGCGGTCGAACAGGTCGGTGACGTCCTGCTTCGGTACGAAGCCGCCCTCGGCCATCAGGTCGGCGGTCTCCTGCTCCCACTCGATCGCCTTGTCCCAGCTCACCGGGAACTGCGGCTTGTTGAGGGAGGAGACGATGCGCCGGCCGTCGGCCACGGAGACGCCCTCGCTCTTCACGTAGTACGTGTCGATCCACTCGTCCGTGTTCTCCCACGCCCAGACCAGGCCCTTGGCCCACAGCGGGACGAAGTTGCGGACGGCGGCGGCCTTCGCCGGGTCGTTGAGCACCTCGACGGGGGCCCACAGGACGGTGAGCAGGTCCACGACGTCGGTCTTGACGGCGGCGGCGCCGTCCTCGGCGTACTGGTCCAGGTACTTGGTGAGGCTCGGCTCCCCCAGCGGCGCCACGTCGACCTGCTTGGACTGGAGGGCGGTGAGGAACTGGGTGCTGGGCAGGGCGACGAGTTCGACGTCGCTGTTCTTCAGCCCGGCGGCCTTGAGGGCGCGCAGGACGACGACGCCCTGGGCCTGCCCCTGGGAGAAGCCGATCTTCTTGCCGCGGAAGTCCTCCACGGAGGTGATGCCGGTGCCCGGGGCGGTGGCGAAGGTGTAGAGGGGCAGCGGGCGCACCTGGACCGCGACGATCTTCGTCTCGACGCCGATGGCCTTGGCCTGGATAGGCGGAATTCCCGCATTGGAGGCGAGGTCGATGGACTGGGCCCGAAATCCCTGGATGATATCGGGGCCCGCGCTCAGGTTCGGCCATTCGGATACGGTGAAGGCGAGGTCCTTCTTGAGCCCCGCGGGTTCGAGCTGGAGCTTTGTCTGGCGTACCGCGACGGTCAGTTTCGTGCCCGGCGGCGGATCGCCCGAGGGGAGATTTCCGGTGGGCTCGGAGACGGCGGCCGACTTCACCTGCGGAGAGCAGGCGGCGAGGCTCAGAACCGTTCCGGTGGCGAGGGCGAGAAAGGATCTGCGGCCCACGGTTCTTCCGAGGGCGGATCTCTTTCCGGCGGTCGCGGCGTCGGTGTTCGCTGGGTGACGAGACATGGGGTGTGTTCCTGTGCTCAGAGGGGGTTGCTCAGAGGGAGTGGTAGGTGCCGTCGTGGAAGAGCAGCGGACTGCGGCCCTCGTCGAGCCAGGAGTCGGTGACCCGGGCGATGACGATCCGGTGGTCCCCGGCGGGCACGATCTGTTCGGTCTCCAGCCGCAGCCAGCCGGCCACCCCGTCGAGCACCGGCTCGCCCTCGGCCAGCCGACGCCAGGAGGTCGGGGCGGCGAACCGGTCGATGCCGCTGGTGGCGAAGGTCCGGGCGAGGGATTCCTGGTCGGCGCCGAGGAAGTTGACGACGGTGGAGGCGGCCCGCTCGACATGGGGCCAGGAGGAGGCGGTGGTGCCGATGCCGTAGGAGACCAGCGGCGGGTCCAGGGAGAGCGAGGTGAGCGAGGTCGCGGTGAATCCGACGGGCCCGCGGCCGGAGTCGGCGGTGACGACGACCACGCCCGCCGGATAGCGGCGGAACACCTGCTTGAAACGGTCCGGGGCGTACCCGGCGGCATATGAGGAAACGGTGACGGTCAACATCTCTCCCGGAGTGGAAAGGCGGAAAAGGGCGCACGGAGGCAGGGCGGAAAAGGGCACGCGGCCGAGGCCGGCAGGCCGCGGTGACCGCCCGGAAATCAGCGGGGTGTCCGGCCGGAGCGGGTGCCGGGCCGGACGGGTGTTATCGGGGACCCGGACAGGGGCGACAACAGAAAGGCCGGGAGAATTCCCTCACCGGCGCAGCCGTGCGACAGCGACATGCCGTGCGGGGCATGCTCTGCTGAATACGCTGGCGGCTGGTCATGGATCCATCTTCCCGTTCGGCCGGCGGGCCGGTCAACAATGCAACTTTCTGAATTAAGTCGGATTCCGCGCCGGCCGTACGGAGGGGTGACGGCCGGATCAGGACACCGCGGGCAGCGCGGGCCACGGTCCCAGCGGGTCGGTGTAGAGCGCGCCGAGCGCGACCGCGCCGCCCGCCGTGGCCAGCACCGATCCGGTGAAGCTGCTGGGCACCACGGTCCGTTCGGGGTCCTCGCAGACCCACGACCGCTCGGCCACCTCCGCCCGCAGATCGGCCAGACACTCCGGGATCCGGCCGGCCCCCGGCTCGACCACCACGAGGACTTCCGGGTCGAACATGTCCAGCAGCAGCGCCGCCCCCCGGCCCACCAGCCTGGCCCGCCGCCGGAACAGCGCGAGGGCCCGGTCGTCACCGGCCAGCGCCCGGTCCAGGAGTTCGGTGAACGAGCCGACCACCAGGCCCTGTTCGGCGGCCCGGCGCACCATGGCCCGCTCGGAGACCTCGGACTGGAGGCACCCGGCCCGGCCGCACGAGCAGGGCTCGGCCCCGCCCGATCCGCCCGAACCCAGGGGCAGATGGGCCACGCTGCCCGCCCCGGAGCGGGGGCCCAGGTGCATGGCCCCGGAGCTGACGAAGGCCGCGTCCACCACCGCTCCGACGAAGAGCAGCACCGTACTGGCCCGGGTCGACGCCTCGCCGAACAGCTGCTCGGCGCGGGCCAACGCCCGGGAGTGGCTGTCCACATGGACGGGCAGCCCGGTGGCCGATGCGAGGATCTCGCGCACCGGGACGTCCCGCCAGCCCAGGTGCGGGTGGTCGACGACCACGCCGGCGGCGGGGTCGACCCGGTGGCCGGTGGCGAAGCCGAGGGCGAGGACGGTCCGCCCCGCTCCGTGCGCCTCGATCAGCCGGGGCAGCCGGTCGGCGAGGTCGCGCAGGAGGGCGGGCCCGCTGGAGAGCCCGCGCGGGGAGCGGCCGGGGACGGTGGCGTACGGGCCCATCGCGCCGATCGCGTGCGGCTGGCGGTCCTCGGCGACGATCCGGCCGCGCAGGTCCATGAGGGAGACGGTGGAGTGGGCGACGGCGACGTGGGCCCCGGCGACCAGATAGCGGCCGGTGTCGATCTCGACGGGGATGTGCGGGCGGCCGAGCCCCTTGGGCCCGACGGTCTCCGCGCTCTCCCGGACCAGCCCGCGGGCCAGCAGGCTGCCGACGTGGCCGGTCACGGCGGCCGGTGAGAGTCCGGTGAGGCGGGCCACGTTGGAGCGGGCGACCGGCCCGTGGTCGAGGATGGCGCTCAGCACGGAGCCGGTGCCGGAGACCCGGCGGGCGGGCCCGGCGGGGATGTCGGAGCGGCGCAGGGGGTCGGGGCGGCGGGCGGGCGCAGTCAGACGCTTCACAGGTGTCTTCCAGGTCCTCGGTGGCAGCGGGCCGTGCGGGGAGGCTCCCGGGCGGAGCCTGGGACCACAACCCGTCGGCACGGCCGGGGGGTTGCGGCTTCTCCCGTGGAACGGTCGCCCCGGCGTACGCACGCCGGAGAGGCTCCGGCTGCGGTCGCCCAGGGGCTCGGTGCGTTCAGACCTGGTGACACGCCGCGGAGCACACGCGCTTCAGGTCGACATGACCTCGCGTCGTCAGGTGTGCGGATCGCTGCATGGCGCGCAACGTAGTCGGAACGGCGTAACCCGGTCAAACCGTTGACCGCATGGTGGACGGCCGTCTCACGGGGCGTGTTGCCCGGATATTGCCGCACGTGACGGGCGTGTGGCGGGCGCGCGAAGCGGTCCGGCGGCGGCCGGGGACCAGGTCCGGTGTCCCGTTCTCCCTCTGGGCGATGCCGGGAATTAACCGGTGATGCCTTGTCATGCTCTGTTCTACGCGCATAGTTTTTGGCCCTCACTACCAAGTTGGGGGCACCTCCCGTGCAGAAATCCAGATCCGGTTCCGTCCTGCTGATCGGCGCCGTCGCCGTCGCGCTCGCGGTGACCGCCCTGCCCGCCGCCCAGGCGGCCCCGTCCGCCACCGCGGTGATCTCCGAGGTGTACGGCGGCGGGGGCAACTCGGGCGCGACGCTGAATCGGGACTTCGTCGAGCTGGCCAACGCCGGCTCCACGCCGTTCGAGGTCGGCGGCTTCAGCGTCCAGTACCTGCCGGGCGCCCCGTCGGCCGGTTCGCGGTGGCAGGTCTCCGCGCTCACCGGGACGATCGCCCCCGGCGGCCGCTACCTCGTCGCCCAGGCCGCGGGCACCGGCGGCACCGTCGCCCTGCCCGCCCCGGACGCCACCGGCACCATCGCGATGGCCGCCGCGAGCGGCACCGTCGCCCTGGTCTCCGGCGCCGCTCCGCTCACGTGCGGGACGGCGGCGGACTGCGCGGCCGAGCCCCGCATCGTGGACCTGGTCGGCTACGGCTCGGCGGTCGTCCGGGAGGGCAGCGGCCCGGTCCCCGGCGCCTCGGCCACCGCCTCGGTCTCCCGGGCCGCCTCGCTCGCCGACACCGACGACAACGCCGCCGACCTCTCCGCCGGCGCCCCGACCCCCGTCAACGCGGCGGGCGAGACGTCCGGCGGTGGCCAGGAGCCGGAGGAGCCCGGCCCGACCGAGCCCGGCACCGTACGCATCCACCACATCCAGGGCACCACCCGCGTCTCCCCGCTCGACGGCACCGAGGTCACCGGCGTCCCGGGTGTCGTCACCGGCGTACGGGCCACGGGCTCGCGCGGCTTCTGGATCCAGGACACCGCGCCCGACAAGGACCCGCGCACCAGCGAGGGCCTGTTCGTCTACACCGGCTCCGCCGCACCGGCCGTGCGGGTCGGCGACGCGGTCCTGGTGAGCGGCAAGGTGGCCGAGTATTACCCGGGCACCGGCACCCAGTCGGTCACCCAGCTCACCGCGCCCCGCACCACCGTCCTCTCCTCCGGCAACAAGCTGCCCGCCCCGGTCGTCCTCGACGCCCGTTCGGTGCCCGGCCGTTACGTGCCCTCGGCGGGCGGCGGCTCGATCGACCCGCTGGTCCTGGAGCCGAAGCGGTACGCCCTGGACCTGTACGAGTCGCTGGAGGGCGTCCGCGTCCAGATCGCCGACACCCGGGTGACCGGGGCGACGACGGCGTACGACGAGGTCTGGGTGACGGTCAAGCCGAAGGAGAACCCGACCCGGCGCGGCGGCACGCTCTACGCCTCGTACGAGGACCAGAACACCGGCCGGCTCAAGGTGATGTCGCTGGACCCGGCGCAGCCGGTCCCCACGGCGAACGTGGGCGACGTGCTCAAGGGCCGCACCACCGGCGTACTCGACTACGCCTCCTACGGCGGCTACAACCTCCAGGCCACCGAGCTGGGCAGGCACGTCGACAAGAAGCTGCGGCGCGAGGTGACGCGCAAGCAGAAGAAGGACGAACTGGCCATCGCCACGTACAACGTGGAGAACCTGGACGCGGCCGACGGCCAGGCCAAGTTCGACACGCTGGCCGAGGGCGTCGCGAAGAACCTCTCCTCCCCCGACATCGTCTCGCTGGAGGAGATCCAGGACGACAACGGGCCGGTGAACGACGGCACGGTGGGCTCCGAGGCGACGCTGAAGCGGTTCACGGACGCGATCGTCGCGCAGGGCGGCCCGCGTTACGCCTGGCGCTACATCGCCCCCGAGAACAACAAGGACGGCGGCGAGCCCGGCGGCAACATCCGTAACGTCTTCCTCTACAACCCCCAGCGGGTCTCCTTCGCCGACCGGCCGGGCGGCGACGCCACCACCGCGGTGAAGGCGGTGAAGACCGCCAAGGGTGTGAAGCTCTCCGCCTCGCCCGGCCGGATCAACCCGGCGAGTCCGGCGTGGGAGGCCAGCCGCAAGCCGCTGGTGGGCGAGTTCACCTTCCGGGGCGAGCCGGTCTTCGTCATCGGCAACCACTTCGGCTCCAAGGGCGGTGACCAGCCGCTGCACGGCCGCTTCCAGGAGCCGAACCGCTCCTCGGAGACGAAGCGGATCCAGCAGGCCGCCGAGGTGAACGCCTTCGTCACCTCGCTGCTGAAGGCGGACAGGTCGGCGCGGGTGGTGGCGCTCGGGGACTTCAACGACTTCGAGTTCTCCCCGACGTTCACGGCGCTGACCAAGGGCAAGGTCCTCAAGCCGCTGATCACGACGCTGCCCGCCCAGCAGCGGTACAGCTATGTCTTCGACGGCAACTCGCAGACGCTGGACCACATCCTGACGAGCCCGGCGATCCGGCGCTTCGACTACGACGTGGTGCACATCAACGCGGAGTTCGCCGACCAGGCGAGCGACCACGACCCGCAGGTGGTACGGGTGAAGGCCGACGGCTTCCGGTTCTGAGGCCGGGGCCCGGTGGGGCGGACGCTCAGCTCCGCCCCACCGGGGCACCCGCCTGCCGGGGCAGCGCGACCGCGCCGGTCCCCGCGACGCCCTCCGTCCGCGTGAAGAACCCGGACACCAGCTCCGCGACCTCGACGGCGCGCTCCAGGACCACCCAGTGGTCGGACTCCCCGATCGTCAGGAACCGGCTGCCCTCGATCGTCGCCGCGAACTCCCGCTGCCGCTCCGGCGAGGTGACCGTGTCGTGCTCCCCGGCGAAGACCAGCGACGGCACACCGCTCAGCCCGCCGGAGAAGTCCGGCCGGTCGGCCAGCGCCCGGTAGAGCGAGTCCGCCGCGTGCGGCGAGTGGGTGAGCGCGTGCAGGAACGAGCGGCGCACATAGCGGCGGGCCAACTCCCTGCGGTGCACGGTCCGTTCGGGGTCCAGGCACATCAGGGCGTCGGCGGCCAGCGCGGCGAAGCCGTCGTGGTCCCCACTGTCCAGCACCTGCCGCGCCCGCTCCCAGCGCGCCACCTGGGCCTCGTCGATGTGGACCGGTACGCCGCCGAGGGCGAGCCGGGCCACCCGCTCGGGGTGGAGCTGGGCGAAGCCGAAGGCGATGGCGGTGCCGTAGGAGAAGCCGTAGAGGTTCAGCCGGGGTACGCCGAGGTCGTCGGCGATCCGGAGCACGGCCCGGCGCAGGAGGTCGGCGCTGGGGCCGGGCGGCAGGGGGTCGGCGGAGCCCATGCCGGGCAGGTCGGCGGTGACCACGTCGGTGGCCGGGCCCAGGTGGACATCCATCTGGGGCCAGCCGTACATGCCCTGGAGGGCGCCGCCGAGGACGAGCGTCGGTTCGGTGGCGGGGGCCGCCCCGCCGCTGCGGTCGTACGGCAGGACCCGGTAGCCGTAACGCACCCCGTCCACCGAGAGCATCCGGATGATCTCCTCGGCCATGTTCCTCAACTCCCTTCCGCTCAGGCCCTGGTGAGGACGAGCGCCGCGTTGTGGCCGCCGAAGCCGAGCGAGGTCTTGACCGCGCACCCGAAGGAGGCGGCGCGGGCCTCCTTGGCGACGACATCCAGCTCGATCAGCGGGTCGGGGGCGTCCAGGTTGACGGTGGGCGGGACCAGTTGGTGCTGGAGGGCGAGCACGGTCAGCGCGGCCTCGATGCCACCCGCCGCGCCGAGGGTGTGCCCGGTCATCGCCTTGGTGGAGGTCACCAGCGGGCTCTCGCCGAGGACGCGGCGGAGCATGGTCGCCTCGATGAGGTCGTTGGAGAGGGTGGAGGTGCCGTGCGCGTTGACGTGGCCGACGTCGGCCGGGGAGAGCCCGGCGTCCGCGAGGGCGGTGCGCAGGGCCCGTTCGATGCCGGCCCCCTCGGGGTCCGGGGCGACCGCGGAGTGGGCGTCGCTGGAGGCTCCGTAACCGCTCACGTGGGCGCGGACGGTGGCGCCGCGGGCGCGGGCGTGCTCGGGGTGTTCCAGGACGAGGAGGCCCGCGCCCTCGCCGACGACGAAGCCGTCGCGGTGGGTGTCGAAGGGGCGGCAGGCGGCCGTGGGGTCCTCGCGGCGGGTGGAGACGGCCTTGAGGCTGCACGCGCTGGCGATCAGGAGCCGGGTGCAGGTGGATTCGGCGCCGCCGGCGATGACGATGTCGCAGGCCCCGGAGCGGAGCATCTGGTGGGCGGTGCCGATGGCGACGGTGCCGGAGGAGCAGGCGGTGGAGACGGACTGGCTGGGGCCCTGGACGCCGAGGTCCAGACTGACGCTGCTGGCCGCGCCGTTGACGACGCAGAGGGGGGCCAGCTTCGGCGAGACCCGGCGGGGGCCGCGCTCGGTGAGGGCGGCGTGCTGCTCGTCGTAGAACGGGAGCCCGCCGTGGGCCGAGCCGATGACGATGCCGACCCGGCCGCTGTCCCAGAGCGCCGGGGAGAGCCCGGCGTCCGCGACGGCCTCGCGGGCGGCGATGACGGCGAGCTGGGCGAAGCGGTCCATCAGCCGCTGGGCCGCCACCCCGAGCACGTCGCGCGGGTCGCAGTCGGTGACGGAGTAGAAGAAGTCGCAGGGCAGGCCCTCGAGTTCGGGCCGGGGGCCGGCGGACGGGGCGAGCCCTTCCGTGACGCCGTGCCAGGCGGCCCGTACACCCGTACCGGCCGCGGTGACCAGGCCCACCCCGGTGACGGCGGCGGCGAACGGGGCGGGCGGCGTACGGCGGTAGGGCCCCGTCGCGGGGGCCGCTGGGGCGCTCACGCGGTGGCCTTGACGTGGACGGCCTCGATCAGCCGGCCGAGGGTGTCGCGCGAGGTGAGCTCGATGTCGTCCAGGTCGACGTCGAGCCGCTCCTCGATGAGCAGCCGCAGCTCCTCCAGGGCGAGGGAGTCCAGCCGCAGCCGGTGCAGCGGAACGTCGGGGCCAAGGGCCTCGGGGTCGGTTCCGAACTTCGCTACCAGCAGGGCGCTGATCTCTTCCGAGGTGGTCATTGGCGCTCCTGGGCTCAGTGACGCGGTGACGCCGGCCGCGCGTTGGGGGTGAGGTGGGGAGGGGCCATCGGGGGGCGCCGGCTGCTCCGGAAGGACCCTTTATACGCCTTCACGGAGGGGTTCTCGGCCCGCGTTCCCCCGTGCGGTGGGAGCCCTGTCCAGGTGTACGAATCCCCCGGTGCGGCCGGGTGGGGGTGCAGGATGGAGGGACGGACCGTACGAGGAGAAGGAGAGCCCCATGGCGGCGGAAGCGGACGGCGCGGCGGAGGTGGAGGTCAGCCCCACCGGCTGGGTGGCCCGGCAGGCGGAGCTGTACGAGTCGTCCGGCGGCACGAAGGGCACGACGCAGCTCGGGGTCCCGTGTCTGCTGATGGACTACGTGGGGCGGCGCAGCGGGGTGGTGCGGCGGACGGTGCTGATGTACGGCCGGGACGGCGAGGACTACCTGATCGTGGCCTCCAACGGCGGCTCGGACCGCCCGCCGCTGTGGTACCTGAACCTCCGGTCGAACCCGGAGGTCGAACTCCGGGTGGGAACCGAGCGTTTTCCCGCCGTCGCGACGACCCTGCCGGCCGACGAGAAGACCCGGGTCTGGCCGGGGCTGGTGGAGCTGTTCCCGCGCTACGCGCAGTATCAGGCGGGCACCGAGCGCGCTATCCCGGTGGTCCGGCTGACGCGGCGCTGACCAGGCGCCGGCCCGAGCGCGGCCAGGGCTTCGCACCGCGCGGCGGACGGGCCGTCAGCGCCCCTTATGGTGCGGCGGTCCGCTCCGTAGACTCCGCGATCATGACGACCGAAACGGCTCAGCCCGACCCGTCCGCCCTCGGCGGCCCCGCCCTCTTCGACACCATGTCCACCATGCGCGCCATGCGCCGCCTCAAGCCGGACGCCGTCCCGGACGAGACGGTCGACCAGCTCATACAGGCCGCCGTCTGGGGGCCCAGCGGCGGCAACATGCAGTGTTACGAGTACGTCGTGGTGACGGACCGCGAGGTGATGGCCCGGCTCGCACCGCTGTGGAAGCGGTGCGTGGACTCCTATCTGGCGACGACCGGGAAGTACGCGCCGAAGGGCATGGACGACGCGGCGTACGGCCGGATGGTCGCCGCGATCGAGTACCAGCGCGACCACTTCGCCGACACCCCGGTGCTGGTCGTGCCGTGCTACCGCTTCCCGGAGCCGCGGCTCGACGAGGAGGGCCTGATCGCCTCCGCGCAGGCGCTCGGCCCGGAGGCGACCGAGCGGATGATGGCCTCGCAGCCGCGGTTCCAGGCGCTGGCGGAAGGTTCCTGCGTCTACCCGGGCGTCCAGAACCTGCTGCTCGCCGCGCGGGGCCTGGGGCTGGCGGCGAACATCACCATCTGGCACCTGTTCCTGGAGCAGGAGTGGAAGCAGGAGCTCGGCATCCCGCAGGACATGGCGACGTTCGCCGCCGTTCCGGTGGGGTGGCCGCAGGGCAACTTCGGTCCGGTGCGGCGGCGCCCGGTGGCGGACGTCATCCACCGCAACGGCTGGTAGCGAGGGCGGGGCCGACCGGAACGGCTCGTCGCCGCGTGGCCGGCTCCCGGGGATCCTGCGGAGGCCGGCCTGAGCGCCGGCTCCCGGGGATCCTCCGGAAGCCGGCCTGAGCGCCGCAGGCCTTCCGCCGGGTCGCGTCCAGGGCGGTCTCACGGTCGGCCGGCGAGGTACGGGGCAGTGTGCGGGGAGCCCCGGCGATCACCGTCGCCGGGGCCCCGCGCCGGTCGGGACAGCCCTCAGGCAACGCGCTCGGCCAGGAAGTCCTCCCAGCTCCGCGTGCCCACGGTGGCTCCTTCGCGTGCCAGGTTCTCCCCGCCCCGGTAGATCTTCCCGACCTTCCCGGGCATCCGCACCGGCAGCAGGGGACGGCGCTTGCCGCGCGCCCTGAGGTAGCCGCGGGTCAGCTCGCCCAGCGAGTACACGTCGGGCCCGGCCAGGTCGGGCACCCGGCCGGCCGGCGCGGCCAGCGTCAGCTCGACCAGGCGCGCGGCCACCTCGCGTGAGTCGACCGGCTGCCAGCGCAGCCCGCCGGGCGACGGCACCACCGGCATCTTGGCCATCTTCTCCACCACCTTCAGCGCCAGGTCGTGGAACTGGGCGGCCCGCAGCGTCGTGAACGCGAGGCCCGACTCCGCGACGGCCCGCTCCGAGTCGAGCTTGGCCTTGAAGTAGCCGAGCGGCACGGCGTCCGCGGCGATCACCGAGACGTAGACCAAGTGGCGGACGGTTCCGACCCGTTGGGCCGCCGCCACCAGGTTCCGGGTCGCCACGTCGTCGCCCTTGGGCCCGCCGGCCAGGTGCAGCACCGTCTCCACGCCCTCCAGCGCGGCGTCGATGCCGTCCCCCGCCAGGAGGTCGCAGGCGACGTACTCGACGCCGGCCGTGTTCTCCCGGGGGTTCCGGCTGAGCACCCGCACCGAGCGGCCGGCCCTGGCCAGCAGCGGGAGAACGTGGCTGCCGAGCGTTCCCGTACCACCGGTGACCAGGATCGTGGCTGTCGTCATGACTGCTCCAGAGTTCGTGCCGGGGGAGTGCGACTCCCGCCGGGCGTCTAGGTTTTCGTCGTCTGCTCTGATGACCCACCGCGACCGAGGAATGTGACAGATGAACGAGAACGCATCGCTGATCCTGCGCTTCGAGGAGGAACGCCCTCGGCTGCGCGCGGTCGCCTACCGCATGCTCGGCTCGCTGAGCGAGGCCGACGACGCGGTCCAGGAGACATGGATACGCCTCAACCGCTCCGACACGGGCGATGTCGAGAACCTCGGCGCCTGGCTCACCACGGTGATCTCCCGGCTCTGCCTGAACATGCTGCGCTCACGCGCCAACCGCCGCGAGGACCCCCTCGACTCCTACGTTCCCGACCCGGCCCGCGCCCAGCAGGACGTGACCGACCCGGAGGAGGAGGCGCTGCTCGCCGACGCGGTCGGCGTGGCCATGCTGGTGGTCCTGGACATGCTGGCCCCGCCGGAGCGGCTGGCCTTCGTGCTGCACGACATGTTCCAGGTGCCTTTCGACGAGATCGGCCCGATGCTGGAGCGCACTCCGGCCGCGGTACGCCAACTCGCCAGCCGCGCCCGGCGCCGCGTCAGGGGCAACCCCGCCCCGGCGCCCGCGCCGGACCTGGGCCGCCGGCACCAGGTGGTCGAGGCGTTCCTGGCGGCGACCCGGGGCGGCGACCTGGAGGCCCTGGTCGCGTTGCTCCACCCCGGCGTGGTGCTGCACGCCGACAAGATGGTCGTCCCCACCCCGGAGCCCATCCTCGTCAGCGGGGCCCGCACGGTGGCGCAGGGCGCGATGGCGGCGACGGGGCGTGCCCGGTTCACTGGCCCCGCGCTGCTCGACGGGGCGGTGGGGCTGGTGATGGCGCCCCAGGGGCGGCTGCGGCTGGTCCTCGCCTTCACGGTCACCGACGACGACCGGATCGCGAGGATCGAGGTCATCGCGGAGCCGGAGCGGTTGGGCGGGCTCGAGGTCGCGGTGCTGGACGGCGCCGCCTGAACCGCGCGAGGTCGATGCTCGGGCCCCGGTGGTGACCTCCGCCCAGGGCGCTTGAACGGCTGATGGCGAAGGCTGGTCCGATCGGCCCATCACACCCCCTGTCGGGTGATACACCCTGTCACCCGACAGGCCCTAATTGCCCGTCAACTTCCTTATTCCATAAGCGAGTTGTTCGACACACCGCAACCCGGCCGTCATTGTCATGCCCTTCTCACCTCGCTAGCCTGGGTGGGCTCGCAGCCCCTCGGCCCTTCACCCCGGGCCGAGGGCTTCTCTCTTCTCCTCCCGCGGATTTCCCCACAGATTCCCCACAGAGCAGGAGCCCCCATGCCCAGAAGTCCCGTCGCCCGCACCCGGACGCGCGCGTCCGTCCTGGCGGCCCTCACCGTCACGGCCCTGGTCGCCACCGGCCAGCCGTCGACCGCCGCCGCCGCCGCGCCCGCCGCCGAGCCGCTGAACCGCGCCTTCGACCGGGCGGCGCAGGAGTACGGCGTCCCGCGCGACCTCCTGGCCGCCGTCGGCTACGGCGAGAGCCGCCTCGACGGCCACGCGGGGCTGCCCAGCCAGGCGAACGGCTACGGCGTGATGCACCTGGCGAGCAACCCGGAGAACCGCTCCCTGGAGAAGGCCGCGGCCCTGACCGGCGAGTCGGCCGACCGGCTGCGCCAGGACACCGCGGCCAACATCCTCGGCGGCGCCGCCGTCCTGCGCGACCACGCCGACCGCCTCGGCCTGGACCGCGCGGAGCGGCGCGACGTGAACGCCTGGTACCCGGCGGTCGCCCGGTACAGCGAGGCCGAGGGACCGGCCGCCGCGCTCTACGCGGACACGGTGTTCACGTTCCTCGCCGAGGGCCTGACCGCGACGGCCCCCGACGGCGAGACGGTACGGGTCCCCTCCCGCCCGGTCGCCCCCGACAAGGACGAGGTCTCCGCGGCCGGGGTCTACGCGCAGAGCCCCGACTACCCCTCGGCGCTCTGGGTCCCCGCCTCCTCCCAGAACTTCGCCACCGGGCGGACCGCGACGATCGACAAGGTGGTCGTCCACGTCACGCAGGGCTCGTACGCCGGTTCCATCAGCTGGTTCCAGAACCCGGCCTCCCAGGTCAGCGCCCACTACGTGATCCGCTCCTCGGACGGCGAGATCACCCAGACGGTCCGCGACTCCGACACCGCCTGGCACGCCCGCAGCGCCAACTCCTCGTCCATCGGGCTCGAACACGAGGGGTACGTCGACAACCCGGCCTGGTTCACCGACGCGATGTACCGCTCGTCCGCCGCCCTGACCTCCCACCTCAGCGCGCGGTACAACATCCCGAAGAACCGGACGCACATCGTCGGCCACAGCGAGGTCCCCGGCAACGACCACACCGACCCCGGGGTGCACTGGGACTGGAACTACTACATGCAGCTGGTCGGGGGCGGCCCCGGCACCCCCGGTGACAGCCTGACCTTCCCCTCGTACGCGCTCCAGCAGACGGGCTCCTCGGGCCCGCAGGTGAAGGCGGTACAGCAGCTGCTCAACGCCCAGGGGTACGCGGCGGGTACGGCCGACGGCGTCTTCGGCCCGGCCACCAAGAGCGCCACCCAGGCGTTCCAGCGGGCCCGCTCGCTCACCGCCGACGGCGCGGTCGGCCCGAAGACCTGGACGGCCCTGCTCTCCGCCGGCACCACCCCCGCCCTCGCGCGCGGCGGCTCCGGCGACGCGGTCAAGCGCCTCCAGCGCGCCCTGACGGCGGCGCTCGGCACCACGGTGGGCGTCGACGGCAGCTTCGGCCCGACGACGGAGACGGCCGTACGCACCTACCAGAGCAGCCGCGGCCTGAGCGTCGACGGCAAGGTGGGCCCGGCCACGTGGGGGGCGCTGCAGGCGGGGCGCTGAGCGGGAGCGGCCCCCCGCACGTGGTGCCCCCCCCCAAGATGGGGGGGGCCGCGGCCGGGCCGGGGACATAAATACCCCGCGGGGCCCGGGGTCCGGGGGGGGGGCGGGGGGCGGGGGCCGCCCGGCCCCGGGCCCCCCCGCCCGCCCGGGTTGGGGGGGGGGGGGGGCGCCTCCCCGGGGGGTGCGGGGGGGGGGGGGGGGGGGGGGGGGGGGGGGGGGGGGGGGGCGGGCGGGGACAGGGACC
>NZ_JBEYKR010000145.1:0-17649 GCF_040703535.1 Streptomyces sp. NPDC007346 | reverse complement strand
GCAGGGTGGCCGGGTCGACCTCGAGCCAACCGGCCTCTACTCCATGGCCCTGGCCCTGGGCACCGCTCTCGCCGCCGCGGTCACCGTCCCCCTGACCGGCGCCATGGGCGGCGACTGGCGGTCCGGGCTCGTCGTCTGGGCCGGGCTCGCCGCCCTCGCGGTGCTGCCCTGGATCGTCCTCGTACGGGACCGCACGCCGGCGCCCGGCCAGCCCGCGCCCGTCCGGCCCGTACCTGGTCGGCCCGCGTCCGGTCAGGCCTCCCGCCAGGCTTCCCGTCCGGCCTCCCTCCAGGCCGACGGCCCGGCGCTCCGGATCACCCGCAGCCGGACCGCGTGGGGGCTCGCCTGCTTCTTCGGGCTCCAGGCGACGGCCGCGTACATCACCATGGGCTGGATGCCGCAGATCTTCCGGGACGCCGGGGTCTCGGCCGGTACGGCGGGCCTCCTGCTCGCGGTCACCATGGCGATGGGCGTCCCGCTCGCCTTCGTCATCCCCCGGGTCGCCGGCCGGCTCAAGCAGCAGGGCCCCATCGTCGTCGTCCTCGGCCTGTGCGGCCTGATCGGTTACGGGGGCCTCTACCTGGCCCCGGCCGCCGGCGCGTGGGCCTGGGCGCTGCTGCTCGGCGTGGCCAACTGCGCCTTCCCGCTCGCCCTCACCATGATCGGCATGCGGTCGCGGACCGGGGCGGGCGTGGTCCGGCTCTCCGCCTTCGCCCAGTCCACCGGCTATCTGCTCTCGATCCCCGGCCCGCTGCTCGTCGGCGTGCTCTACCAGCACAGCGGTGGCTGGGGGCTGCCGATCGCCCTGATGGCGGGCCTGATGATCCCGCAGATGGTGGCCGGGGTGCTGGCGGGACGGGACCGGACGATCGAGGACGAGTGCTGAGATGCGAGACTGGCCCCATGCCAGTGCTCGATCCGCATCCCAAGAACGGTCAGAAGAAGCTCCTCCTCGTCTTCGGGGCGATGCTTCTCATCTCGGTGGTCATCGGTGTGATCGCCACGATCGCCTCCCCCTGACGCCCGCCGGCCCCACCCATGGTGGGGCTGGCCCCCCTGTCCCCTAGGGGGCCAGGGTCAGGGTGAAGTGGGTGGATCACCGGATGGGACCGGCCCCGCCCGTTCCGTAGGTTCTTCGGTAACGAACCGAACACCCCACGGAGGCGGACATGCCGGTCCCTGCGCACCCCAGGTCCCCACGACCGGCGCGCTCCCGCCGACCGGTCCCCGCCCACCGGCCGGCGATCTCCCGCCGACCGGCCGCCGACCGTGTGGAGATACGGCTGCCCTGGTGGGCGGTGGCGCTCCCGGCCGTCGCGTTCGCCGCTCTGCTGATCATGATCACGGGCTCGGGACAGGCGCAGGCCGCCACCGCCGAGCCCGCACTCGGACAGCTGATCGAGCGCACGCTCCACCTGCTCTCCCGCTGAGGCGTGCGCCGCATCGAACAGACCCCGGACCAGCACGTCAACCTTCCGGATGAGCCCGTCAACACCCAGCGCCAGGGGCCGCGTTTCATGCGAAGCTGAGGTGTATGAGCGTCGAGACACCCCGCAGGATCGTCCTTCTCAGGCATGCCAAGGCGGAATGGTCGCAGTCCTCCGACCACGAGCGCCCGCTGGCCGAGCGCGGTCGTAAGGACGCGCCCGTGGCCGGCCGCAGGCTCGCCGACTCCGGCATCGACTTCGATCTGGCCCTGTGCTCCAGTGCCGTCAGGACCCGGGAGACCTGGAAGCTGGCGGTCCACGAATTCGCCCAGCGCCCCAGGACCGTCTACGAGGAGAGGCTGTACGAGGCCTCCCTCGGCGACCTGATCGCCTTGTTCAACGAGACCCCGGACGAGGTCCGCAACCTCCTGGTCATCGGCCACAACCCGGGGATGCACGGAGCAGCCGACGCCCTCTCCGGCTCGGCCGAGGGCGACACGCTCGCCCGGATGACCCGGGACGGCTTCCCCACGGCGTCCTACGCCGTGGTGGAGTTCCCCGGCTCCTGGAAGAGCGTGGAGCACGGGGCGGGCCGGCTCACCGAATACTGGACGCCCAACGACTGACCGCGCCCGGACACGGCCGCACACGTGAACGCGCAGGGACCCGGCACGTCTCCCCGTGCCGGGTCCCTCTTCCGTACGCTCCCGGGGCCGGTGGCTCCGTACGTTCCCGGGGGCGTCGGCTTCGGACGCCTCCGGGCCGACGGCCCCGTACGCTCCCTGGGCCGGCGGCTCCCCACGACTCCGAGGCCGGCGGCCGCCTGCGGCCCGGGACCGGTGGCCCGCGGCCGTCAGTCGACGAGACCGTCCGCCGCCTCGACCTCTTCACGGGTGATGCCGAGCAGATAGAGCACAGTGTCCAGGAACGGCACGTTCACCGCGGTGTGCGCCGCCTCGCGGACCACGGGCTTGGCGTTGAAGGCGACCCCGAGCCCCGCCGTGTTCAGCATGTCGAGGTCGTTCGCCCCGTCCCCGATGGCCACCGTCTGCGCGAGCGGCACCCCCGCCTGCTCGGCGAAGCTCCGCAGCAGCCGGGCCTTGCCCGCCCGGTCCACCACATCGCCGACGACCCGCCCGGTGAACTTGCCGTCCACCACCTCCAGGGTGTTGGCGGAGGCGAAATCGAGGCCGAGACGTTCCTTCAGGTCGTCCGTGACCTGGGTGAAACCGCCCGAGACGACGCCCACCTGGTATCCGAGGCGCTTGAGCGTACGGATCAGGGTGCGGGCCCCGGGGGTGAGCCGCACCTCGGCGCGCACCTTGTCCACCACGGAGGCGTCGAGCCCCGCCAGCAGCGCGACCCGGGCGTGCAGCGACTGCTCGAAGTCCAGCTCGCCGCGCATCGCCTGCTCGGTCACCTCGGCGACCTTGTCCTCGCACCCCGCGTGGGCCGCGAAGAGCTCGATCACCTCGTCCTGGATGAGCGTGGAGTCCACGTCCATGACGACCAGCCGCTGCGCCCGCCGGCTCAGTCCGGCGGAGACCACCGCGACGTCCACGCCGATTTCCGCGGCCTCGGTCGCCAGCGCGGTCCGCAGCTCCGCGGTCCCGGTCCCCGACACCGCGAACTCGACGGCGGTGACCGGGTACTTCGCCAGCCGGAAGACGCGGTCGATGTTCCCGCCGGTCGAGGTGATCGTGGCCGCTATGGCGGCGGTCGACTCGGCGGTGAGCGGGTGCCCCAGCACGGTCACATGGGAACGGCCGTAGCCGCGGGGCCGGTTGTCCCCGATGCCCGAGATGATCTCGGCCTGGAGCTTCAGGGAGCCGGCCCAGCTGTGCACGGTCGCCCGCAGGTCGCCCTCGGTCGTCCCGCCCGCGGTGGGCGAGGTGACCAGGGCGCACAGCACGATGCGGCCACGGGTGACGACCTGCTCGATGTCCACGACGTCGACGGAGTACGCGGCCAGGGTGTCGAACAGCCCGGCGGTGATGCCGGGCCGGTCCTTGCCGAAGATCTTGACGAGGAGAGTGGGTGTGTCGTCCACGAGGGGAGTGGATGCGTCGCTGTCCCGTACGGGCTCGCCACCGGCCCGAGGGGAATCGGGGAGCTCGGGGGAGGCGGGAGGCTGAGGTGGATGAGATGCGCTCATGGTGCTCACACCGTATCGGTCGTCCGGCCGCGTCCGGCCGCCCGTCCCGAGTGCCGGACGGAAAGGTACGGGCCTTCCGGCGCGGCCGCGGCCCATCGTCCCCTATGCGGCGAGATCACATCACTTGCCCTCCACCAGGCAGTAAGGGGGCTTCCTCTTCCTTTCTCCCTTTCGTCACCCCTCTTCACCGGCCCGACTTTCGGATGAGGGACTGCTCCTGGAATAGTTCCCCACGATGTTCAGCATCCCTAGACTCCCTGCGACGGGGGTAACACGGGGGACAACTAGTGGGGCGCGGAGTGCCGGAACTCGTACTGGAATTGAATGGCAGCACCTGGACGCTCGATCCGTCCAGGCCGTACACCCTGGGGCGTGATCCGCAGGGCGACCTGACGATCGACGACGCCAGGGTCTCGTGGCGCCACGCCACGATCAGCTGGGCCGGCCGGAGTTGGTTCATCGAGGACCACGGCTCCACCAACGGCACGTATGTCCAGGGGCAACGGGTCCAGCGGGCGGAGATCGGGCCCGGCTCCGCCGTACGCCTGGGCAACGCCACCGACGGCCCGCTGTTGAATCTCACGGCAGCCGCCGGTGCCCACGGCGGTCAGCAGGCCGCCGCCCATCAGGCCCCCGCGCACCAGCAGCACGCGCAGCCGGGCGCCGCCTGGCCCGGTCAGCAGGCCCCTGCCCAGCACCAGGCGCCCGCACACCAGGGCCAGCCGCACCAGGCCCCGCTGCACCACCAGGCCCCGCCCCAGCAGGCGTGGCAGCAGCAGGCTCCGGAGGCCCAGCAGCAGGCCCCGTACCAGCAGGTTCCGCACCAGCAGGGCACGGCCCAGCCGCCCGCCCCGGCGCACGGCGGCGGACCGGCGCACGGCGGTGGAGCGGGGGCGCAGCAGGCCTACGGTGACCGCAGCCCGACCACGTTCCACCAGCTGGCGCTCGGCCGGGTCATGCGCATCGGTCGTGCGCTGGAGAACGAGCTGGTCGTCTCCGACCTCCAGGTCTCGCGCAACCACGCCGAGTTCCACGCGACGCCCGACGGCCGGTTCGAGATCCGTGACCTGGGCTCGCACAACGGCACGTACGTCAACGGTCTGCCGCTCCAGAAGTCCGGTTCGGCGCTCATCGGCCCGAACGACATCGTCGGCGTCGGCCACTCGACGTTCCGCCTGGTCGGTGACCGGCTGGAAGAGTTCGTCGACACCGGTCAGGTCTCCTTCTCCGCCCGCCACCTCACGGTGACGGTCGACGGCGGCAAGCAGATCCTCAAGGACGTCTCCTTCGGCGTCCCGGAGAAGTCGCTGGTCGCGGTCATCGGCCCCTCCGGCTCCGGAAAGTCCACCCTGCTCAAGGCGCTCACCGGCTACCGGCCCGCCGACGAGGGTGACGTCCTCTACGACAACCGGAACCTGTACAAGCAGTTCGCCGAGTTGCGCCAGCGCATCGGTCTGGTCCCGCAGGACGACATCCTGCACAAGGAACTGACCGTCACCAAGGCCCTCAAGTACGCGGCCAGGCTCCGCTTCCCCGCGGACACCACCGAGGCCGAGCGCCAGGCCCGGATCACCGAGGTCCTCGCCGAGCTCAAGCTCGACATCCACAAGGACAAGAAGATCACTTCGCTCTCCGGCGGCCAGCGCAAGCGCGTCTCGGTCGCCCTGGAGCTGCTGACCAAGCCGTCGCTGATCTTCCTGGACGAGCCGACCTCCGGCCTCGACCCGGGCATGGACCGTGACGTCATGCAGCTGCTGCGCGGCCTCGCCGACGACGGCCGCACCGTGCTCGTCGTGACGCACTCCGTGGCCGAGCTGGCCATCTGCGACAAGCTGCTCGTGATGGCGCCCGGCGGTGCCGTCGCGTACTTCGGTCCGCCCGAGGAGGCGCTGAACTTCTTCGGCTACGGCACCTGGGCCGATGTCTTCTCCGCCTTCGAGAACTACCGCGACTACGACTGGGCGGGCCGCTGGCGCGGTTCGCAGCACTACCAGATGTACGCCGCCGACATCGACGCCGTCGCCGCGCAGTCCGTGCACATGCCGCCGCCGCAGCAGATGCGGCCGCCGAAGCCGCAGAGCTGGGGTACGCAGCTCTGGACCCTGGTGCGCAGATACACCTCCGTCATCGCCTCCGACAAGGCCTTCCTCGGCCTGATGGTGGCGCTGCCCGCGGTGATCGGTGTGCTGGCCGCGGTCATTCCGGCGGACTTCGGACTGGCCCCGCCCACCCCGCCGACCCAGTTCAACGGGAAAGCCGGAATGATCCTGCTGATCCTCGCGGTCGGCATCTGCCTGGCCGGGTCGGCCAGCTCCGTACGAGAACTGATCAAGGAACGCGTCATCTACGAACGGGAACGGGCCACCGGCCTCTCCCGCTCGGCCTATCTGGTGTCCAAGGTGATCGTGCTCGGCGTGATCACGACCTTCCAGAGCGTCATCCTCTGCGGTATCTGCTTCGCCGTCCGTGAGCTGCCGGCCGAGGGCGTGTTCATGTCTCCGGCCGTCGAGATCTGCCTCTCCATCGTGGCCCTCGGGTTCACCTCGATGATGTTCGGCCTGATGATCTCCGCGCTGGTCAAGACCTCCGAGATGACCATGCCGCTGCTGGTCATGTTCGCGATCATCCAGCTGGTGTTCACCGGGGTCCTCTTCCAGGTGTACGGGACGCCCGGCCTGGAGCAGTTCACCTGGCTGATGCCGTCCCGCTGGGGCGTGGCCGCGGCCGGCGCCTCGCTGGACCTGGCCCACCTGATGCCGCCGTGGGACACGAGCAACCCGACCGACCTCGACCCGCTGTGGGAGCACACGGCGACCCAGTGGGGGATCAACATCTCGGTCCTGCTGGTGATCGGCCTCGTCTGCGCCGTCGCGGTCGCCCGGCTGCTGCGCCGCCACGAGCCCGAGGTCATGCGCAAGTAGACCGGGTACGGCAGCGAGCCGGGACGCGTACGGAACGACGCCGAGGCCGGCACCCCGCGGGGTGCCGGCCTCCGGCATGTGTCCGGCCGGCTCAGTGGTGCGGCCGGGTTCGGTGGTGCGGCTGGGCTCAGTACGCGCTGTTGACGTTGTCCATCGAGCCGTAGCGGTCGGCCGCGTAGTTGCAGGCGGCGACGATGTTGGCGACCGGGTCGTACAGGTCCTTCTTGGTGCCCTTGACGTGGAACCGGTCGAAGGTCGGCTGGATCACCTGGAGCAGGCCCTTGGAGGGGACGCCGTTGCGGGCATTGATGTCCCAGTTGTTGATCGCCCAGCGGTTACCGCTGGACTCCCGGATGATGTTGCGGTGGATGCCCTCGTAGGACCCGGGGATGCCTTCCTTCTTCATGATCGACATCGCCTCGCGGATCCAGCCGTCCAGGTTGTTGGCGTAGACGGGCTTGCGCGCGGTGGAGCGGTTGGCGGCCTCGGTGCCGCGCTTCTTCGCGTCGGCCTTGGCCTTGGCGGCCTTCTCGGCCTTGTCCTTCGCGTCCGCCGCGGCCTTGGCCTTGGCGGCCTTCGCCTTGGTCTCGGCGGCGGCCTTCGCCTTGGCGGCGTCGGCGGCCTTCACGAGCTGCTGGGCGGTGGCGTGCTGCTCGATGAGGCTGTCCTGCACGGTCTTGGCCTGTGCGGATCCTCCGGTGAAGGCGACGGGAGCGGCAGCGCCGGCAGCCTGCGGGGCAACCTCGGCCTTGGCGTTCGACGGGACGAGCGAGAAGGTCATCGAGGCGACGGCCAGGGCCGACACACCGGCCACGGAGATCTTCTGGACCTTGTTCAGACGACGGACACGGCTGGGAATGCGAATCGCAGTCATGTAGGGCTACCTCTTCGGATACTCGGTGTCCTCACGGAGGACGAGACCGGAGGCGGCGATGCGCACCTCCGTCGGGGACGAGAGCAATTCTTAGCGGCAGCAAAATGCTGTGGCAAAGGTGTGACGTACGAAGCCGGGTAGTGGAAGCGGGTCCCGTTCGTCCGAAATGAACCCTGCTCATGGCCACCCAAAACGCCCTTTTGGGTCCACTAGGTACGTTCGTAAGTGACGTGCGCCCTATGCGCGGGCTCACATCGACGACACGCCAGGCTCACCCCTCGTTGCTGGAGCAATTCGGAGGGTTACGTTCCTCATCCGGCGGGATGAGAGGGACGTCCCCGGACTCGTGCCAGGGGCGGTGCCTCTTCGGCGCCGCCTCGCACCCACGGCGCAGCGCCTCCCGCCCCGCCACCGCCTCCCGCACCCGCCGCCGCCGCCTCCAGCGTCAGCAGATGCGAGGCCTCCGGCTCGTACGGCCCGGTCGGCGTCGACAACGCTCGTGATCGACACACCGAGGACCGGGGCGGGCCTAGGACCTCGGACCCGGTACGGGCCGTGCCCGGCCTAGGTCCCCCGGCCTCCGGCAGCCGCCCTCGGCCCGATACGGCCGTCGCACCCCCGCCGGTACGGTGATCCCATGAGCCATCGCCCACCGTCGGCCCTCGCCGCGGTGAGTGCCGCGCTGCTCGCCATGAGCCGGCACCTCGAAGTAGGGGACGTCCTCAAGACGATCGTGGCCTCCGCCCGCGAACTGCTCGACGCCCAGTACGCCGCCCTCGGCGTCCCGGACGACCACGGCGGCTTCGCCCAGTTCGTCGTCGACGGGGTGAGCGACGAACAGTGGAGGGCCATCGGCCCGCTGCCCCGGCAGCACGGCATCCTCGCCGCGATGCTGGACCAGGCGAAGCCCGAGCGGCTCGCCGACGTCCGCGCCGACCCCCGCTTCGGGGGCTGGCCCGACGCGCACCCCGACATGTCCGACTTCCTCGGGCTGCCCATCACGGACGGCGACGAGATCATCGGCGCCCTCTTCCTCGCCAACAAGCAGTGCCCCAAGCCCGACGGCGGCTGCGGCTTCACCGCCGAGGACGAGGAGCTGCTCTCGATCCTCGCCCAGCACGCCGCGATCGCCCTCACCAACGCCCGCCTCTACGAACGCAGCCGCGAGCTGACCATCGCCGAGGAGCGCTCCCGCCTCGCCCACGAGCTGCACGACGCGGTCAGCCAGAAGCTGTTCTCGCTCCGGCTCACGGCCCAGGCCGCCGCCGCCCTCGTCGACCGCGACCCGGCCCGCGCCAAGGGAGAGCTCCATCAGGTCGCCGTACTCGCCGCCGAAGCGGTCGACGAGCTGCGTGCGGCCGTCGTGGAGCTGCGCCCGGCCGCCCTCGACGAGGACGGTCTGATCGCCACCCTCCGTACCCAGATCCAGGTGCTGGACCGGGCCCACGCGGCCGCGGTCACCTTCGAGAGCAGCGGTGTACGGGCCCTGCCCGCCGCCCAGGAGGAGGCGCTGCTCCGGGTCGCCCAGGAGGCCCTGCACAACGCCCTGCGCCACTCGGGCGCGGAACACGTGACGGTCACCCTGACCCGGCGCTCCACCTGGACCGTCCTGCGCATCACCGACGACGGCAGCGGCTTCGACCCCACCGCCGTCCGCCGGGCGGGCCGTCATCTCGGCCTCGTCTCCATGCGCCACCGGGCCAAGAGCGTCGGCGGCAGGCTCACCGTTGCTTCGGAGCCCGGAAAGGGCGCCACGATCGAGATGGAGGTCCCCGGTGGCTGACAAGATCATCAGGGTGCTGCTGGTCGACGACCATCAGGTGGTCCGCCGCGGACTGCGTACGTTCCTGGAGATCCAGGAGGACATAGAAGTCGTCGGCGAGGCGTCCGACGGCGCGGAGGGCGTGGCCCGCACCGAGGAGCTCCGGCCCGACGTCGTCCTCATGGACATCAAGATGCCCGGCACCGACGGCATCGAGGCCCTGCGCAGGCTCCACGAGCTCGACAACCCGGCCAAGGTCCTCATCGTCACCAGCTTCACCGAACAGCGCACGGTGGTCCCGGCCCTGCGCGCCGGAGCCTCCGGTTACGTCTACAAGGACGTCGACCCGGATGCACTGGCCGGCGCCATCCGGTCGGTCCACGCCGGCCACGTCCTGCTCCAGCCGGAGGTCGCCGGCGCACTCCTCGCCCAGGAGGACGCGGGCGGCGGCACGGGCCGGGGGAGCACCCTGACCGAACGCGAGCGCGAGGTGCTCGGCCTCATCGCCGACGGGCGGTCCAACCGGGAGATCGCCCGCGCCCTCGTCCTCTCCGAGAAGACGGTCAAGACCCACGTGTCGAACATCCTGATGAAGCTCGACCTGGCGGACCGCACCCAGGCCGCGCTCTGGGCGGTACGGAACGGGGCCGCGGGCTGAAGCGGAATGACATCCGCCGTGCGAACCCCACCCGCCCGACATTTCCAGCCCGTCCGGCAACTCCAGCCCGCCGGGCCATGCGCCCTGCCCGGCAACCCCAGCCCGTCCGGCGTTTGAGGACGGAACCTTGGCGGCGGTGTCCCAGCACCGGAACGGGCTCCCCACTCAGGGGCCCCCGGTTCCAGCCCGCCGAGCCATGCGCCCTGCCCGGCAACCCCAGCCCGCCGGGCCAACCCCAGCCCGTCCGGCGTTTGAGGACGGAACCCCCGCCCACGGGGACCGAGCACCAAAAGCAGGCCCCCGCCCAGGGGCACCCGCCCCAGCCCGTCCGGCGCCTGAGGACAAAAGGCCCGCGGGCCTACCGCCGAACCTCCCCGCCCTCCACGTACGCGTTGTAGGCCGCCACCTGAGCCCGCCGAGCCACCCGCTCCACCGGCCGCAACGCGGCCCCCCGCGCCGCGATCTCCGACGCGCTCACCGCGCCCCCGTGCCCGTTCTCGTACGCCACCGAGACCAGCAGCCCCACCCGCTGCGCCAGCTCCAGCACCCGCACCGCCCGCGGCGGATACCCGGGCGCCAGCACCTCGCGCCCCCGGCCCCCCTCCGCCCGCGCCCGGTACGCGTCCACCGCCGCCTGGGCCACCGGACCGGAACCGGCCACATCCAGCCGGGACAGCACCGCCGTGGCGTCCCGCAGCGCCTCCGCCAGCTCCCGCTCCGCCTCGCCCAGCGACGGCACGTCCGCCGGCGGCGCCTCCCGTACCGGCAGCACCCGCCACACCACCTCCACGTGCAGGTCCCCCTCGGGCCCCGCCTCGCTCACCTCCGGCACCAGCCCGTACGGCACCCCGTACGCGACCACCGCCTCCTGGGCCTCCAGCGCCCGCGCGTTGAAGTCGGGCGGACCGCTCAGCCCCAGCGGATGCCCCGGCACCGGCAGCGCGACCCGGAAACCGGTCGCCCCCAGCCCCCGCAGCCGGCCGAGCGCCAGCGTGAGCCCGACCGGCCCCGCCTCACCCGGCAGCCCCTCGACGCGGTGCACCGCGTCCTGTCCGACGATCGCGAGGGCGGCGTCATCAGGCGAGACGAGCCCCGCCAGAAGCGCGTTCCCCCAGGCGGCCAACAACCCTGAGCGTGGTTCCACAAGCATGGAGACAGCCTAGGGAACGGACCTCACGGCCGGAGCACTCGCGTAGTGGCGTAGGTTTTCCTTGGGACTGTGCCCACAGGCACGCGACGATCTCGACGAGACTGCATGGGGAGACAACGCGCTCATGAGCGATGTACTGGAGCTGGTGGACGTATCCGTGGTCCGCGACGGACGCGCTCTGGTGGACGACGTCTCCTGGTCGGTCAAGGAGGGGGAGCGCTGGGTCATCCTGGGCCCCAACGGCGCCGGCAAGACGACGCTCCTCAACCTGGCGTCCAGCTACCTCTTCCCGAGCAAGGGAACAGCCACGGTCCTCGGCGAGCAGCTGGGCGGCGTCGGCACCGACGTCTTCGAGCTGCGCCCCCGGATCGGCATGGCGGGTGTGGCGATGGCCGACAAGCTGCCCAAGCGGCAGACGGTGCTGCAGACGGTGCTCACCGCCGCCTACGGCATGACCGCCACCTGGAACGAGAACTACGAGGCCGTCGACGAGGAGCGCGCCCGCGCCTTCCTGGACCGCCTCGGCATGACCGAGTACCTGGACCGCAAGTTCGGCACGCTCTCCGAAGGAGAGCGCAAGCGCACCCTGATCGCCCGCGCGATGATGACCGACCCCGAGCTGCTGCTCCTCGACGAGCCCGCCGCCGGACTCGACCTCGGCGGCCGCGAGGACCTGGTCCGACGCCTCGGCCGGCTCGCCCGCGACCCGTACGCCCCCTCCATGATCATGGTCACCCACCATGTCGAGGAGATCGCGCCCGGCTTCACCCACGTCCTGATGATCCGGCAGGGCAAGATCCTCGCGGCCGGACCCATGGAGACCGAGCTCAGCTCCCGTAACCTCTCCCTCTGCTTCGGCCTGCCGCTGATCGTCGAGCACACCGGCGACCGCTACACCGCCCACGGCCTGCCCCTGTCCTGACCACCGGCCCCACCAGCCCCGCCCGGCGGCCGGCACGGCGCGATCCGCCGGGGCCCCACCGCAGTTGACCACCCCTGCGCCCTGTCGGTGACGCACCGACAGTCCTACGATGACCATGTGGACATCGACGCGTGGGTGTGGTGGCTGATCGTCGCGGCGGGGCTGGGCATCCCCCTCGTCCTGACCGCGATGCCCGAGTTGGGGATGTTCGCCGTCGGGGCGGTGGCCGCTGCGGTCGTCGCTGCCCTCGGGGGCGGCATCGTGGCGCAGGTGCTGGTCTTCGTCGGGGTGTCGGTGGCGTTGCTCGTCGTCGTCCGCCCGATCGCGGCCAGACACCGGGCCGGGCAGACGGGGCATGCCAGCGGTATCGACGCCCTGAAGGGCCGTCAGGCGGTCGTGCTGGAACGGGTCAGCGCCGCCGGCGGCCGCATCAAGCTCGCCGGCGAGGTCTGGTCGGCGCGCTCGCTCGACGAGGGGCAGATCTTCGAACCCGGCCGGAAGGTCGATGTCGTGGACATCGACGGAGCGACGGCCGTCGTCATGTGAGCGAACCGTGCACGGGGCGGGCCCAGTTCTGCCAGACTCGAAGTCGATCATGTCGATCATCATGAGAACCGGGTCGGGGGCCGGGCCCACGCACCACAGCGACCGGCGCCTGTCCGCACCTCCATGACGATCCGACCCCGATCACCGCGATCCGTCGGCAACCGAAGGGCACGAGAGACACGATGCAACCGATCATCATCGTCCTGATCATTCTGGTGGTGCTCGTCTTCATCGCCCTGATCAAGACGATCCAGGTCATCCCGCAGGCCAGCGCCGCCATCGTGGAGCGCTTCGGCCGCTACACGCGCACCCTGAACGCGGGCCTGAACATCGTCGTCCCGTTCATCGACTCGATCCGCAACCGGATCGACCTCCGCGAGCAGGTCGTGCCCTTCCCGCCGCAGCCGGTGATCACCCAGGACAACCTGGTCGTCAACATCGACACCGTCATCTACTACCAGGTGACCGACGCCCGCGCCGCGACCTACGAAGTCGCCAGCTACATCCAGGCGATCGAGCAGCTCACCGTCACCACCCTCCGCAACATCATCGGAGGCATGGACCTGGAGCGCACCCTCACCTCCCGCGAGGAGATCAACGCGGCCCTGCGCGGCGTCCTCGACGAGGCGACCGGCAAGTGGGGCATCCGCGTCAACCGCGTCGAGCTCAAGGCCATCGAACCGCCCACCTCCATCCAGGACTCGATGGAGAAGCAGATGCGCGCCGACCGTGACAAGCGCGCCGCGATCCTCACCGCCGAAGGCATCCGGCAGTCCCAGATCCTCACCGCCGAAGGTGAGAAGCAGTCCGCGATCCTGCGGGCCGAGGGCGAGTCGAAGGCAGCGGCCCTCAGGGCCGAGGGCGAGGCCCAGGCGGTCCGCACGGTCTTCGAGGCCATCCACGCGGGAGACCCGGACCAGAAGCTGCTGTCGTACCAGTACCTCCAGATGCTCCCGAAGATCGCCGAGGGCGACGCCAACAAGCTCTGGATCGTGCCCAGCGAGATCGGCGACGCCCTCAAGGGCCTCAGCGGCGCCTTCGGCAACCTCGGCGGCGGCGCCCCGGGCTTCAACCCCGGCGGCAACGGAAACGGCGGGAACGGCGGCAGCAGCGGCAACGGCAACGGGGGCAACTCCGGTGGCACAGCCGTCGAACGGCGCGAAGAACCCCCGGTCTTCTGACCCGCGACCCCCTTCGTGCATGATCAGTGAGGCCCCTCGACCTTCATGGCGGGGAGGCGTCACTGACCATCGAAGGAGATGGCCTTGTCCATCTGGGAAATACTCGCCGTCTTCGCGGCGGGAGTCGGTGCGGGCACGATCAACACGATCGTCGGCTCGGGCACCCTGATCACCTTCCCCGTCCTGCTCGCGACCGGCCTCCCCCCGGTCACCGCCACCGTCTCCAACGCGCTCGGCCTGATCCCCGGCTCCATCAGCGGAGCCATCGGCTACCGCAAGGAACTGGCCGGCCAGCGCCCCCGCATCCTGAAACTGGGCGTGGGAGCCGCCATCGGCGGACTCGCCGGGGCCACCCTCCTGCTCGCCCTGCCCTCCAGGGCGTTCGAGACGATCGTCCCGGTGCTGGTGGCCCTGGCCCTCGTCCTGGTGATCCTGCAACCCCGCATCAGCAGAGCCGTACAGCGCCGCCGCGAGCGCACCGGCACCACGGCCCGCCCCGACGGCGGGCCGCTCCTGTTCACCGGCCTGACGCTCGCCAGCGTCTACGGGGGCTACTTCACCGCCGCCCAGGGGATCGTCTACCTCTCCCTGATGGGCATGCTGGTCGACGACACGCTCCAGCGCCTCAACGCCGTCAAGAACGTCCTGGCCGCCGTGGTCAACAGCATCGCCGCGCTGTTCTTCCTCTTCGTCGCGGACTTCGACTGGACGGCGGTCGTCCTGATCGCGGTCGGTTCGGCCATCGGCGGCCAGATAGGAGCCAAGGTCGGCCGCCGCCTCAGCCCCGCCCTGCTGCGCGCCCTGATCGTCGTCGTCGGCACCGCGGCCATCGTCCAGCTGCTGCTCCGCTGACACACGTGGGCCCGCCCCCGCACGGGGACGGGCCCACGGACACAACCACAGGCGTACGCCATCCACGCCACCGCTCCACGGCCCTACGGCTCTACGCGGCAGTCGCCGCCCGGTCCAGCCACTCGGGCAGCTCCGCCCGGTCACCGGCCCCCATCGCCAGCAGCATCGCCTCGGCGGGGGAGGGGACGAACGGCCGCTTCAGCAACGGCATGCCCGCCTGCTCCGGCGTCCGGGCCGCTTTGCGGTGGTTGTCCTCGGCGCAGGAGGCCACCGTGTTCAGCCAGGTGTCCTGACCGCCCTGGGCCCGCGGCACCACGTGGTCGACGGTGGAGGCCCGCCGCCCGCAGTACGCGCACCGGTGCTGGTCCCGTATCAGCACACCCCTCCTGGACCACGGAGCCTGTCTTCGGAACGGCACCCGTACGTACCGGCAGAGCCTGATCACCCGGGGCACCGGGATGTCCACGGCGGCACCACGCATACGGAGCTCGGGATGCGACTGCTCGACGACCGCCTTGTCCGTCAGGATCAGGACCACCGCACGGTTGAGCGTCACTGTCGACAGCGGCTCGAAGCTCGCGTTGAGAACCAGCGTGTCACGCATCCTGCCCACCTCCCGTGTGCCGCCCGCCCCCTGGCAGGCCCGGATCAACTCTGGCTGGGCAGGCCGCGATGGACAACGCAATAAAAAATGCCCTGCTCTGATCTCTCCAAGACCAGAGCAGGGCAAACAACGGGCGAACTAATCGCCGGCGGGAGCCTCGTACTCACCGATCAGCTGCGCACGCCCCAGCGTGTGGAACCGGAGGTTGAAGCCGACCACCGCGGGCGAGGAGTCACTGTCGACACCGAGCTTCTCGGAGTCCACCGCGTACACGGTGAACACATAGCGGTGGTTCTCCCCGGCGGGCGGCGCGGCCCCGCCGAACTCCTTCGACCCGTAGTCGTTACGGGCCTGGACGGCCCCCTCGGGCAGCCCGTCGAACGAACCGCTGCCCGCACCGGCCGGCAGCTCGGTCACCGACGCCGGGATGTCGAAGACCACCCAGTGCCAGAACCCGCTCCCCGTCGGGGCGTCCGGGTCGAAACACGTCACGGCGAAGCTTTTCGCCTCCGCCGGGAAACCCTCCCACCGCAGGTGCGGCGACGTGTTCCCGGAGGCGAGCACCTGGGCGTCGTCCAGTACGGCCCCCGGCGCGAGGCCGTCGCTCACCACGGTGAACGCCGGAACCTCCGGATGGAAGTCGTGCGGCAGCGGGGCCCTCTTCGGCTCGGTCACGTTACGCACCTCTCCTGATCGGCTCGTCTTCGGCGGGTTTCCCCACTCGGCGGATCTACCCCGTCCGACCCTAGAGCCAGTTGCGCTGTCCGCCCACCTGGGCCAGCCACTGGTTGAGGTACGCCGCCCAGTCGGTCTGCTGGAAGTCGTGCAGACCGACCTTGAACGCGCGGTACGAGTCGCTGCCCTCGCTGAACAGCCCCGCCTTCTTGTCCATCTCCAGAACCACGTCCATCTCGCGGTCGTCCGCGACGAACGTCAGCTCGACCTGGTTCAGTCCGCGGTACTGCTGCGGCGGTACGAACTCGATCTCCTGGTAGAAGGGCAGCCGCTGGCGCGAACCACGGATGTGACCGCGCTCCATGTCCGCGCTGCGGAAGCGGAAGCCCAGCTGCCCGAACGCGTCCAGAATGGCCTGCTGCGCCGGCAGCGGGTGCACGTTGATCGGGTCCAGGTCACCGGAGTCCAGCGCGCGGGCGATCTCCAGCTCGGTGGTGACCCCGATGTCCATGCCGCGCAGGTGCTGACCGGCGAACATCGTGACCGGCGTCTCCCAGGGGATCTCCAGACCGAACGGCACCACGTGCACCGCCCCCGCCTGCACCTCGAAAGCGCCACCGAGCCTGACCTTGGCGAACTCGATGTTCTGCTTGGTCTCCTGGTCACCGCTCTCGACCTCGACCCGCGCCTGCAGACCGACGGAGAGCCCCTCGATCTGCTGGGACACCGACCCGCCCTGGATCCGCACCTCACCCTGCACGACCCCACCGGGGACGACGTTCACCTCGGTGAGCTCGGTCTCCACCGAGGCACCACCGGCACCCATGCTCGCGAGCAGCCGCTTGAAGCCCATGTTCACTCCTTCTTGGTCCTGACCCCTAGATACGCGCCATGACCGTAGCCGGTTCCCGCGCCCGCCTTCCCGGTACCCTCGGACGGCATGACCAAGGGCCTCGACCGCACACCACTCGACCGCACACCACTGCCGCGCGACTTCTTCGACCGATCCGTCCTGGACGTCGCCCCCGACCTCCTGGGCCGCACGCTCGTCCGCCGCGGCGACGAGGGCACGATCGAGTTGCGCCTCACCGAGGTGGAGGCGTACGCGGGAGAGGTCGACCCCGGCTCGCACGCCTTCCGGGGCCGCACGGCCCGCAACAGCGTGATGTTCGGCCCGCCCGGCCATACCTACGTCTACTTCACGTACGGGATGTGGCACTGCCTCAACCTGGTCTGCGGCCCGGAGGGCCACGCGAGCGGAGTGCTGCTCCGGGCCGGCGAGATCAACGTCGGTGCCGGCCTGGCCCGCGTACGTCGGGTCTCGGCCCGCAATGACAAGGAACTGGCCAAAGGCCCGGCCCGCCTCGCCACCGCTCTCGACGTCGACCGGACGCTGAACGGCAGCGACCTCTTCGACGGCCCCACCCCCGCACTGTCCGTACTCCACGGCACTCCGCCCTCGCGTGACCAGGTACGCAGCGGCCCCCGCACCGGAGTCGGCGGCGACGGCGCGCACCAGCCGTGGCGCTTCTGGATCGACAGCGACCCCACGGTGAGCCCCTACCGCGCCCATGCCCCGCGCCGCCGCAGGGCGAAGTGATGGGGCCAGGAGCGACTTGACGGGGCCAGGGCGGACGCCTAATGTAGTCCGAGCCACTTGACACGGGTACAGCTGTCGGCACGGTCCATCGGATCCGACCGGGCAGCCCGAAGCGGCCAAACCACTACCTACGATTCACCCCTGGCGGGTGTGATTTCGGCATGCCCGTAATTCGCTGGACAGGCTCGATTATGAGCTGCCAAGGGAATGGGCTAACGTAGTGAACACGCCGAAAGGCAAGGCCACTCCACAGGCCACCGGAATTCAGATTCGGACCGGAAACGGAACGGAAAAAGAGTCTGGTAAAGTTGGAACCGCCGGA
>NZ_JBEYKR010000144.1:0-18060 GCF_040703535.1 Streptomyces sp. NPDC007346 | reverse complement strand
GCTGGCGGTAGCTCTGGCGGCTCCCGACCGGGGGGTTGGCCGCCGGCACCGCCCCCGTCGTGTCCGAGCCGGACATGGCCGCCCCGCCCCGCCCGGGTTCCGGCCCCTGTCCCCCACCGACGCCCCGCCGCCCCGCCGGGGACCTGGCCCGACGGGCCGCCACACCCCCTTTTCGTCCCCTTGACGATATGACCCACTCCCCTTATCGTCGTAGTGACGCATTTGAGTCCGAGGGGGTCCCCATGGCCGACATCACCAGGCGCTTCGGCTGGCGCCATCTGCGCTCCGCGCCCACCGCCCACATCCGCCACCACAAGCGCGGCCGGCTCGCCCACGACGGGCGCGGGCTCAGTTTCTGGTACCGGTCGCTGTCGGCGGCGCTCTCCGAGGTGCCGGTCGACGACCGGGAGCTGGCCATGGCGTTCCACGCCCGTACGGCGGACTTCCAGGACGTCACCGTGCAGGCCACGGTCACCTACCGGGTCAGCGACCCGGCCCTGGCCGCCGACCGGCTGGACTTCTCCGTGGACCCGGACACCGGGAGCTGGCGCAGCGCACCGCTGGAGCAGATCGCCACCCTGCTCACCGAGACCGCCCAGCAGCACACGCTGGACGTCCTGGCCCGCACGCCGCTCGCCACGGCCCTGGTGGACGGGGTCGCCTCCGTACGCGAACGGGTCGCCACCGGTCTCGCCGCCGAGCCGAGGCTCCCGGCGACCGGCATCGACGTGGTGGCCGTGCGCGTCGTCGCGATCCGCCCCGAGGCCGAGGTCGAGCGCGCTTTGCGCACCCCGGCGCGCGAGCAGATCCAGCAGGAGGCGGACCGGGCGACCTACGAGCGGCGGGCCGTGGCCGTCGAGCGCGAGCGCGCCATCGCCGAGAACGAGCTGGCCAGCCAGATCGAACTGGCCCGTCGTGAGGAGCAGTTGGTGGACCAGCGCGGCACCAACGCGCGCCGGGAGGCCGAGGAGAAGGCGGTGGCCGACGGCGTACGGACCCAGGCGGAGGCGTCCCGGAAGGTGCGCCTGGCCCGCGCGGACGCCGAGGCGGCACGCGAGACCGGTTCCGCGCGCGCCGAGGCCCAGGCCGCCTGGCTGCGGGTGCACGGTGAGGTCGAACCGGCCACGCTGCACGCCCTGGCGGCGACCCGGCTCGCGGAGAACCTGCCGCGCATCGAGAGCCTCACCCTCTCCCCCGACGTCCTCACCGGACTGCTCGCCAGGCTCGGCCGGCCGGAAGGCGGGGCGGGAGCGTGAGCCTGGCGCCCCGGGCGGTGCTCGTGCACCGCAGGACCGAGTACGAGGAGCTGCTGGCCCGCCACGGGACGCACGGGCAGGCGGCGTTCTTCCTGTCCAGCCGGGGGCGCTCGATCGACGAGGTGGCCCGGCGCCACGAACGTACGCGCCAGGCCCTGCGGGACGTGGCGGCGGCCGTGCCGCTCACCTGGCGCAGCTCCCGGGTGGAGCGGGTGGACCTGGACCGGTTCCTCTTCGCGCCGCAGGACGTGGTGGTCGTGGTCGGCCAGGACGGGCTGGTGGCCAACGCCGCGAAGTACCTGTCCGGGCAGCCGGTGGTGGGCATCGACACCGACCCCGGGCGCAACCCCGGTGTCCTGGTCCGCCACCGCTGCGCCGACGCGGCCGCCCTGCTGCGCGCCGCAACGGCCTCCGGGGGCGGGGTGGAGGCGCTGACCATGGTCGAGGCGGTCGCCGACGACACCCAGCGGCTCGTCGCGCTCAACGAGATCTACCTCGGCCCGCCCGGCCACCAGACGGCCCGCTACCGCCTGGGCCCCGACGGCGGTTCGGCCCCCGGCGAGCCCCAGGCCTCCTCCGGGGTCCTCGTCGGCACCGGCACGGGCGCCACCGGCTGGCTGCGCTCCCTGTGGCTGGAGCGCGGGAGCACGGTGCCGCTGCCCGCGCCGTGCGACCCCCGGCTGCTCTGGTTCGTCCGCGAGGCCTGGCCCTCGCCCGCGACCGGCACCTCACTGGTCTCGGGCGAGCTGGGCCGGGGCCAGGGGCTGCGGCTCACCGTGGAGTCGGACCGGATCGTGGTCTTCGGGGACGGGATGGAGTCCGACGCCCTGGAGCTGACCTGGGGTCAGAGCGTACGGCTGGGCATCTCCGCGACCGCGCTGCGGCTGGTCGTCTGAGCAGGACCGGCTCACGGGCCGGCCCCGCGGTGTCGTTACGGTGTTCCGTGACGATCCCAGAGGTGCCGCAGGCGCAAAGGCGCCAGAGGTGCCGGCGAAGTTCCGGAGACGTTCCGGAAGAGCGGAGGCTCAGCCCCATGACCACCGGTTCCCGCACCGGCCCCGCCCGCAACACGCGCCCGCCCACCGCACAGGCGGCCCTCGGGGTCGGGGTGATCGTCGTGGACGGGCAGGGGCGCGTGCTCCTGGGAAGGCATCACAGCGGTACGTGGGAGCTGCCCGGCGGCAAGGTCGACCCGACGCACGAGTCGGTCGCGGCGGCCGCCGCCCGTGAGCTGCGCGAGGAGACCGGACTCGCCGTGGACGAGGGCGCGGTGGACGTCTTCGCGATGCTCCACGACGTGATCGGCGGGATCAACCGGATCAGCATGGCGGCCCTCGTACGCCTGGGTTCCGGGGTCCCCGAAGTCACCGAGCCGCACCTGATCAGCGCCTGGCGGTGGACCGCCCCCGAGGAGCTTCCCGCGCCGCTGTTCGACCCGTCGGCGCAGATCCTGGCGGCCTGGCGCCCGGACCTCGGCCTCATCCACCCGCCCGTTCACCTGCTGCGGATCGCCGGGGCGGACGGAGGGGACGGGGCGGGAGCGGCCGACCGCGACCGGTGAGGACCGTGGCCGGCCCGGTCAGCGCGACGCCTCCCGGTCCCGCAGCAGCTTGGTGATGTGCTGGACGATCTCCTCGTCGCTCGCGGCGCTCCTGGCCTTCCCCGAGACGAGGTCGTCGAGCCGTTCGGTGGTCAGGAAGTCGTAGGCGCGCTCCGCCTCCCGGCCGGGCACCTTGTCGTACTCCTCGGAGGCCCGGAACCCGACGGTCAGATCGACCGCCTTCGCGATGAGCCACGTCAGGATGAACGAGAACGCCATCACGGCGACGATCGCCACGAGCTGTTTGCCCAGCAGGCCCCAGCCGCCGCCCTGGAAGAGTCCCTTCTGACCGCTGATCCGCGCGGTCGCGAACAGCCCCACCATGATCAGCCCGATGAAACCGCCCACGCCGTGCACGCCGACCACGTCGAGGGTGTCGTCGACGCCGAAGCGGTACTTGAGGGTGACGGCGAAGGCACTCACCGCGCCCACGACCAGCCCGGTGACGACCGCGCCCAGCGTGTCGATCTCACCGCAGGCGGGCGTGATGGCCACCATGCCCGCGACGGCGGACGAGACGACCCCCATGGTGCTCACGCGGCCGGTGCGCCACTTCTCGACCAGCGGCCAGGTGACCATGGCGCCCGCCGCGCCCAGCTGCGTGTTGATGAAGGCGGCGGCCGCGTTGCCCTGGGTGTTGAGCGCGGAACCCGAGTTGAACCCGAACCAGCCGAACCAGAGCAGTCCCGCACCGATGACGACCAGCGGGATGTTGTTCGGCCGCTCCTCGCGGCGCGCGAAGTCGCGCGGCGCCCTCAGGACGAGGGCCACGGCCAGGCCCGCGACCCCGGAGTTGAGCTCCACCGGCAGTCCGCCCGCGAAGTCGAGTGCGCCCAGGTGCTTCACGATCCATCCGTCCTGGTCGAACACCCAGTGCGCGAGCGGCACATAGACGATCAGCAGCCACAGGACGACGAAGACCAGCCAGCCCTTCATCGTGGCCCGGTCGGCGATCGAGCCGCTGATCAGCGCGACGGTGATGATCGCGAACCCCATCTGGAACGTGCTGTAGACGTACGTGGGGATGCTGCCGGTCAGCGTGGTCAGCCCGATGTCGTGCATGAAGACGTGGTCGAGGTTGCCGATGAGCCCCGCACCCCCGACATCGGGGCCGAAGGCCAGCGTGTAGCCGACCGCCCACCACACCAGCGACCCGAAGGCCAGCGCGGCGAAGCTCATCTTGATCATCATCAGGACGTGCTTGGTGCGCACCATGCCGCCGTAGAAGAACGCCAGGGCCGGCGTCATCAGCAGCACCATGGCGGTGGCGGCGAGGAGCCAGGCCGTGTCGCCGGAGTCGTAGGCGGGTGGCATCGGTGCGGGAGCGGTGATCATCGGCGGGTTACCTCGCTGAAGGGGTCGACGGGTCGGGGGACACAGGCGTCAGGGCTTGCGGACCGCGGGTGCCGGGCAGCCGGTGAGGAGCCGGTGCACGGCGGCCCAGGCCGCCGTGTGCGCGGCGGCGACCCGGACGGGGCTGTCGTCCAGGAGCCGCAGCCAGGCGCCGCACTCCCGGGGCAGCACGCTCACCCCGTACGTGACTCCGTGGCCGGCCACCGCCTCGTGCAGGGCGTCGGCGACCTCGTCGGCCGGGGCCCGGTCGGTGACGGCGAAGAGCGAGCTGACGTGGTCGTGTCCGGCGAACACCGCCGGGCCCAGGACCCCGGCCCGGTCCCTCCCCGCGCTCAGGCGCAGCGTGTCGACGGCCAGGAGCGTGCCGTCGGGCCGGCTGATGCGCAGGTCGGCCGCGAGCACCCGGTAGTCGTGCCGCTCCCCCATGGCCAGCCGCCCCGAGGTCACCGTGTCGCCGAGCACGACCGTGGCGCCGGGGGCGACGGTGACCTCGGTGCGCTGGTGGAACCGCGATCCCCTGAACGGGATCAGCGGATCCGGCAGGTACTCCACGTACGCGCCTTCGTCCGCCGTCAGGTGGACCCGCTGGCTGGCGTAGTCGTGCTCCATCCGGAAGACCTTGGTGGCGGCCTGGGTCGTCAGGTGCACCTGCGTGCCGGGGCCGCACCGGAAGTCCATCCGGTAGCGGTCGGCCTGCGCCACACCGCCGCCGGTGGCCATCAGGCAGACGTAGGTCATGCCGGGCATGGCGGGGTCGGTCCACAGCGGCCGGATGATCTGGAGCGGTGACTTCTGGTAGCGCTCCACCAGCTCGGTGCGCCCGCCCCGCACGGCGAAGCCCAGGTCGAGGACGCCGACCTTGGCCGGGGAGCCCGGAGCGAGCGTGTCCGGCGCGGAGCCCAGGGCCGCCACCTCGGGGGGCAGCCGCTCGACGCTGTAGTAGCGGGGGTCGAGGCGGTCGGGCCTGATCCTCGTCGGCGCGGGCTCCATGTCAGATCAGCACCTTGCGGCGTGATTCGAGGAAGCCCGCCACGTCCTCGATACCGGCCCCGGTGAGGCAGTCGGTGAGGACGACCGGGCGGTTCTCGCGGACCCGGTGGGCGTCGGACTCCATGATGCCGAGGTCGGTGCGGACGTACTTCGCGATGTCGATCTTGTTGATGACGAGGAGGTCCGAGTCGGTGATGCCCGGCCCCCGCTTGCGCGGCATCTTCTCGCCCTCCGCGGTGTCCAGCACGAACACGAAGACGTCGGCGAGGGCGGGGCTGAACGTCAGGGTGAGGTTGTCGCCGCCGGACTCGTAGAAGAGGGTGTCCGTGTCGGGGAAGCGCTCCAGCATCTCGGCGCCGGCCGCGAGGTTCATCGTCGGGTCGTCGCGCACCGCGGTGTGCGGGCAGGCCCCCGTCTCGACGCCCACGACGCGCTCCGGTTCCAGGACGCCGTCCAGGGTGCGGCGCATGTGCTGGGCGTCCTCCTGGGTGTAGATGTCGTTGGTGATGACACAGGGGCGGCGGCCGCGCTCGATCATCAGCGGCACCAGCGCCTCGATGAGGGCGGTCTTGCCGGATCCGACCGGCCCGCCGATGCCGATGCGCAGTACGTTGTCGTCCATGGTTCTCCCTGGCTCGCGGTTCTGGTGGAGGGGGCGGATCAGCTGGCGAAGAGGCGGGCCTCGGCCCGTTCGTGACGGCACGACATGATGTCGGAGGCGAAGACGGTGGCGCCGACGTCGGCGAGCTCCCGCCGAAGCGCGGCGTCGACGGTCCTCTCGACGACGGGCGCCACGGCGTGGAGCATGGTCTGGGCCCGGCGGTGGTCGGTCAGCCGCAGCCGCAACGCCGCCCCCGCGAAGCTCGCGCAGAAGGCGAACAGGTCGGACGCGACGGCCTGGCGGACCGGGACCCCCGTCGCGGCGTAGACGATCCCGGCCGCCACGGCCTGCGTCCCGGGGACCTCACGGCGTACGACCCGTTGGAAGTACGCGCCGATCTCCGGCCGGTCGTAGACCTCGGCGGCGAGGTCGAGGAGCTGCCGGCCGGTACGGGTGGCGGCCCGGCGCATCTCCTGGCCCAGCTTGGTGGCGAAGAGGTGCTCGTCGACAGCCGCCACGGTCTGCGGCTGCCCCGCCCGGGTGGCGCGGTGGGCGAGGGCGAGCGCGGTGGCGTCGGCGGGGCCGACCCCGTGGAGCAGCAGGGACTCCAGCAGTGCCGGCAGGGTGTCGGGGTCCACCGCTCGGGCCTGGGCGAAGCCCTCCAGGCTGTGGGACAGGGTGTAGAAGCCGCTGGGGAAGGCGGAGTCGGTCAGCTGGAGGCTGACCAGCAGGTGCGCGAGCGGGGGCTCGGCGGCCCCCGCCCCCGCCCCCGTGCGGGGAGGGGCGGTGGTGTCCCGCTCTTCCTGGTACATCGCCTAGACCAGGAAGAACAGGTGGTTGAGGGGGAGTTCCTCGGCCGGGTCGATGGTGGCGACCTTGCCGTTGAGCGTGACCTTGAAGGTCTCCGGATCGACCTTGATGTCCGGCAGCGCGTCGTTGCGGACCATGTTGTGCTTGCCGATGGTCCGGGTGCGGCGGACCGGCAGGACGGTGCGTTCCAGGCCGAGCGCGGCCGGTACCCCTGCCGCGATGCCCGCCTGCGACATGAACGTGACGTGCGTGGCCTGCTGGGCCTTGCCGTACTGCCCGAACATCGGGCGGTAGATCACCGGCTGCGGGGTGGGGAGCGAGGCGTTGGGGTCGCCCATCTGCGCCCAGGAGATGATGCCTCCCTTGATGACCATCTTGGGCTTGGCGCCGAAGGAGTGGATGGGCCAGAGCACGATGTCGGCGAGCTTGCCCTTCTCGATCGAGCCCACGTGGTCGGCGATGCCGGTGGCGATGGCGGGGTTGATGGTCACCTTGGCGAGGTAGCGCAGGACGCGCTGGTTGTCGTTGCGCGCGGAGTCGCCCTCCAGCACACCGAGCTTGTCCTTGCAGTGGTGGGCGGTCTGGAAGGCGCGGGTGACCGACTCCCCGACGCGGCCCATGGCCTGCGAGTCGGAGGAGAACATGCTGATGACGCCGAGGTCGTGCAGCACGGTCTCGGCGGCGATGGTCTCGGCGCGGACCCGGCTGTCGGCGAAGGAGACGTCCTCGGGGATGTCGTGGCTGAGGTGGTGGCAGACCATGACCATGTCCAGCAGCTCGTCCACCGAGTTCTTGGTGTACGGCAGCGTCGGGTTGGTCGACGACGGCAGGACGTTCGGCTCGCCCGCCACCCGGAGGATGTCGGGGGCGTGTCCGCCGCCCGCGCCCTCGCTGTGGAAGGTGTGGATGGTGCGGCCGTCGATGGCCGAGCGGGTGTCCTCGAAGAACCCGCTCTCGTTGAGGCTGTCGGTGTGGATGGCGACCTGTACGTCGTGCGCGTCCGCGACGCTCAGCGCGTTGTCGATCACGGCGGGGGTCGCCCCCCAGTCCTCGTGGACCTTGAGCGCGCAGGCGCCCGCGACGACCTGTTCGTTGAGGGCCTCCGGCAGGCTGCCGTTGCCCTTGCCCATGATGCCGAGGTTCACGGGGACGCTCTCCGCGGCCTGGAGGAGCCGGGAGATGTTGTACGGGCCCGGCGTGCAGGTGGTGCCGTTCGAGCCGTCCGAGGGGCCGGTGCCACCGCCGATGAGGGTGGTGATGCCGTTGGTGAGGGCCTGTTCGGCCTGCTGAGGGGCGATGAGGTGGACGTGGGTGTCGATGGCTCCGGCGGTGGCGATCAGGTGCTCGCCCGCGATGGCCTCGGTCCCGGGGCCGATGATGAGGCCCGCGTCGACCCGGTCCTGGGTCTGCGGGTTGCCGGACTTGCCGATGCCGACGATGAAGCCGTCCTTGATGCCGATGTCGCACTTCACGACGCCGACGACGGGGTCGATGACCACCACGTTGGTGATCACGGTGTCGAGTGCCCCCTGGGCGCTGGTGGCCTGGGGGTCCGCCGCCATGCCGTCGCGCATGGTCTTGCCGCCGCCGTAGAGGACCTCGTCCCCGTACTGGCCCTCGCTGTAGTCCTTCTCGACCTCCACGACCAGGTTGGTGTCGCCCAGGTGGAAACGGTCGCCGACCGTCGGACCGAACATGTCGGTGTACTGCTTGCGCGGCAGGATGGGCATCAGCGCGAACCCTTCTTCTGCTGGGAGCTCTTCTGGTCGGGCTTCTTCCGGTCGGACTTCTTCTGTGTCTCGGACTTCTCCGGGGCCCCGGTCCCCGTCGGCGCCTCTCCCTGCGCGCCGGCGAAGCCCCGCTCGATCGCCTTGCGGACCGCCTCGACCTTGGCCGGGTGCGAGACGAGGCTGCCGTTGAGCAGGCCGCTGAAGCCGACCAGCCGCCCGGTCCCGGCGTACGCGCAGAGCTCCACCTCGCGTGTGCCGCCGGGCTCGACCCGTACGGAGGTGCCGGCGGGGATGTTGAGGTGCATGCCCAGCGCCCGCTGCCGGTCGAAGGAGAGCGCGGAGTTGACCTCGAAGAAGTGGTAGTGCGACCCGATCTGGATCGCCCGGTCACCGGTGTTCTCGACCGTGAGCCGGACGGTCCGGCGGCCGGCGTTGATCTCGATGGGTTCCTCGCCGTACAGATACTGCTGACGAAAGGTCATGCGGTGCTCCTGATGACGTGGTTCGCGCTGTGGACGTGCGGATGCGGGTGCGGGTGTGCCGGCCCGTGGTGGTGGTCCTCCCCCGGGAGGTGGGTGTGGTCGTGCCCCTCGCCGGGCGGGTGGGTGTGGTTGTGGCCGTGGTCGTCGGCGGCGGTCAGCCCGCCCGCGATCCCGTCGTCCCGCCGTTCGTTCCACCGCTGCCGGGCGTCGGCCACCCGCTCCGCCAGGACCCGGGCCAGTGCGGCGCGGGAGACCGTCGGTCCGGCGGAGGCGACGGTGAGGCCCGGCGCTCCGGGCGGCTCCGCGGGGGCGAAACCGGCGGTCAGCAGCGTCACCTCCGGCGCGCCGAGGAGTGCGCAGCGCCGTACCCCCTCGGCGGGGTCCGGGTCGCCGCCGGTGAGCGCCACCTCGACCAGCCGGTGGGCTCCGTGGCTCCGCACCAGCCGGGCGATCCGGTACAGCTCGGCGTCGGCGAACGGGTCCGCGGCCGGGGCGGTGACGAGCAGCGCCGACGAGGCCGGTACCCGGTTCGCCGCCGCCCGCAGCCAGGCGATCAGGTGGCGGTCGGTGCCGAACGGCTCGGCGAGCAGGGTCCCGAAGGTCTGCAGGGGCGGCAGCGCCCGGAGCGTACGGGCGGTGTCCGCGACGAGTTCCGGGTCCCTGCCCAGGGTCATCGGGACGACGCACGCCTGCTCACCGGCGCGCCGGAGGCGGGCCAGGGCACGGATCAGTTCGCGTCCGCCGGTGACGACGAGCACGTCGGGACCGGCGAGGTCGCGCAGTGCCGCGCCGTCTTCGGCCTCGTGGCCGCAGACGGCGACGGGGCGGCAGCGTTTCGCCACGGCTCAGCCGCCGATGGGGTCGTGGCAGGAGACCAGCTTGGTGCCGTCCATGAAGGACGCCTCGACCTGGAGCAGCCCGAGCATCTCCCGTACGCCCGGCATCGTGTCCTCCTCGGAGACGATCTGCCGGCCGAGTTCCATGCAGTCCGCGACGCTCCTGCCGTCCCGGGCCGCTTCGAGGATCGCCTCGGTGATCAGCGCGACGGACTCGCTGTAGTTGAGCTTGAGGCCACGGCCCTGGCGTTTGCGGGCCAGATCGGCCACCACGTACACCAGCAGCTTGTCGATCTCGCGGGGGGCGAGGTTCATCGTCGGTACCTTCCTGAGGATGTCGTGTCGTGGGCGCGGACGGGCGGGGGCGGGTCAGTCGCTCCGGCGCAGGCGCGGCAGCAGGGGGACCGCGGCCATGAGCGCCCAGGTCGTGAGGATGAACGGCCAGGTGAAGGTGTGGCCGCCGAAGGGTTTGAAGAAGGAGGTCAGCGATGCCGTGAGGCCGGTGCTGGCCACGGCACCGAAGAGCGCGTAGGCGCCGTTCGCGACCGTCCCGCTGAGGAAGACCGCGCCCAGGGCGATGGCGACCAGGACGGCGTTGTACCCGTAGATGCCCTCCCTGATCTGCTCGGTCGGGGCACCGAGGGCCCAGGCGGCCACGATGCTCACGACGCTGCCGGCCGCCGCGAACAGGACCACCCGCACTCCGGCGAGCGCCAGTCCGACGAGCATGATGAGCCCGACGTACCACTCGTCCACCAGGAAGACCTGCGACACGTTGGTGAAGAAGGCGTGCCAGAGGTCGTCCCAGGAGATGGCGGTCTCCCCCGAGGTGGGCGAGGAGACCTGCTTGGGAGCGCCGTTCCAGATGCGGCTGAAGGACGGGGCGCCGAGCACCATGACACCCGAGACCAGGCAGAAGGGCGCGGTGAGCGCGGTCAGGCCGTACGGGCCGAGCAGGGTGGTGAGCGTCGCCGTGAGCACGGTGCACAGGACGGCGCCGGTGACGGCGAGGACGTAGGTGGCCGGGTGGTGGCCGAGCGAGATGACCAGTGCGATGCCGGTGAGGCAGCCGCTGTAGCCCTGGAGCCCGAGGACGATGTTCGACCGGTCCACCCCCAGGGCGTACGCGGTGGCCGTGGAGACCAGGGTGCCCAGGGTCGCGAAGAGGCCGATCTCCCAGCCGGCGCTCCACAGCGCGGCGAGGATGACGAGTCCGGTCCAGATGAGGGGCTGGAGATCCACCTGCCCCACTCCGCGTACCGAGGCCAGAAGGTAGCCGGAAGGCTCTCGTTCCTGCAGTTCTCCGACGATGTCCGGTTCGGTGACGGGCACGGATGACTCCGACCTTCGAAGAGAGGTCCGGGCAGCCGGGCCCGTCCCTCTGGTGTGGACCTGCGCTCAGGGGGTGTCACACCCAGCAGACGACGAGTCCGCGAGTTGTGCGAGGTTTCACTAGGCCGTTCAGACCTGACGGTTCACCGTGTCCGCGTCGCCCGCAAACCATCGCATCACGGCCCATACGGTACGGACATGCCCGAGAAGATGGCCTTGCACGCCCGCACCCACCCGGACCACCATCCCGGCGGCCTGCTCCCCGTCGTGGCCGCGGTGGCGGTCGGTGGAGCCGCCGGAGCCGCCGCCCGCTACGGCGCCGAGCTCCTGTGGCCGACCGGCCCGACGGACTTCCCCTGGACGATCCTGCTGGTCAACGTGGTCGGGTGCTTCCTGATGGGTGTCCTCATGGTCACCCTCAAGCTGCGGTTCCCCGCCGCCCCTCGTCTCGTCAGCCCCATGCTGGGCACCGGGGTGCTCGGCGGCTTCACCTCGTTCTCGCACTACGCCGACGGGGCGCGCCAGCTGTTCGAGGCGGACCGCCCCGGCTATGCGACGGGCAGCCTCCTGCTGACCGTGGTGGCAGCCCTGGCGGGGGTGACGGCGGGGGCGCTGGCCGCCCACGCCGTCCTCCGCGACGGCTACGGCGCCCGGGGCGGTGCGCGATGACCGACTGGCTTCTCGTCATCGCCGGAGCGCTCGTCGGGGCCCCGGTGCGCTATCTGCTCGGAGTGGGCGCCAAGCACCGGCTCGGCGGCTCGTACCCCTGGGGCACGTTCGCGGCGAACGCGGCCGCCTGCGCGGTCCTGGGGTTCGTCGCCCAGGGCGCGGCCGGAGGCGACCTGGGATCGCGGCTCAGCCTGCTGCTGGCCACCGGTTTCTGCGGCGCGCTGTCGACGTGGTCGACCTTCTCGTACGAGCTTCTGACGCTCACCTCCGCCCGCCGTCTCCTCGTCGCGGCGGGCTATCTGGTGCTCAGCGTCGGTGCGGGCGTCGGGCTCTCGTACGCCGGGGCGGCGGTGGCGCGCGCGGTGTTCTGAACGGGTGGCTACGGATGCGGAGAAAGGGGGCTGAACGTATGAATGAGGGACCATCCGCTCGAACGGAGTTGGCCCCATGGACGATTACCCGCTCCTGAACCTCTTCCTGACCATGCTGTACCTGTTCCTCTGGGTCATGTGGTTCTTCCTGCTGTTCAAGGTGGTGACGGACCTCTTCCGCGACCACTCGCTGAACGGCTGGGCCAAGGCGGGCTGGCTGGTCCTCGTGATCCTCCTGCCCTACCTGGGCGTGCTGCTCTACCTCATCCTCCGCGGCCGCAGCATGCAGGAGCGCGACGCCAAGGTGGCCAAGGAGTCGGAAGCGGCCTTCCGGCAGTACGTGCGGGAGGCCGCGCACAGCGAGGGCCCCTCCGGCGGCACCGGCCATGTGAGCGACCTGGCGAAGCTCGCCGACCTCAAGGACAGGGGCGCGCTCAGCGCGGAGGAGTACGAGAGGGCGAAGGCGAAACTCCTCGTCTGACGGGGTGCCCGGATTCTCTTCCCGCACCGAGGCCTGAAACGTGTGGCCCGGGGTAGGCGGCCTGCGCAATGCTGCGCGCGCGGCCGATCTGACGGGGGACATGTGATGGACCAGCTGCTGGAGTGTGGGAGGAACGGGCAGGTACGGCCGGAGGCGGAAGCCCTCACCGTGCAGGCCAGTTCCGCGTACGACATGGGCTCGGGAGAGATCGCCCGAGCCCGGGACTTCGTCCGTGGCTTCCTCGCCGACGCGCAGGCGGCGCACGGTGTGCGCGTGGCGCCGCGGGCGCTGGATGTCGCGCAGCTGGTGGTGAGCGAGCTGGCCACGAACGTCTGCAAGTACGCGCCCGGCCCGTGCCTGCTGGACGTCGAGGCGGGCGAGGGCATGCTGGACATCACCATGTGGGACTCGGGCCCCCTGCTGCCCGCCGCCTCGCAGGCCGACCCCACGCGCACGGGCCGGCACGGGCTGGAGATCGTTCTCATGGTCTGCCAGAGCTTCGAGGTGCGCCGCGAGCCGGTGGGCAAGCGCGTCCGCGTCCGGATATCGCTGCTGGACGACCCGCAGGGCGATCCGGCGGGCCACGCGTCCTGGTAGCGGCCTGCCACGAGCGGCCATCAGGTGTAGGGCCGCGATCCAGGGGCACCCAGAAGCGCGGGCCGTGGGAAAGGGCGATCGTGGAACAGCGCCCGCGTCCCCCGATTCCCCAGGGGCGGCGGGCCCCTGGCAGCCGATGGCCGGCGAGGGACGGAGCAAGGAGTGCCGCCGATGCGTGACGTAACCCCTCTGCCGACCGGCATCGAGCCGTCCTACGGCGGTGACGCGCCCGCGGACACCGCGGGCCCGGCCGCGCTCACGGCCCGCCGCGTGGCTGACCGGTTCACCCGCTTCGTCGACGCCGTGACGGTGGGCACCGTCGAGGCGCCGTTGCCGGGCGGTGGTCGCACCGCTGCCCGGTTCGACGTGCTGTCCGCGGTGGCGGAGGACGATCTGTGTGCCGCCCGGCTGGCGGAGGGCCATCTCGACGCCGTGGCGATCCTGGCCGAGCTGGACGGCGCTCCGGTGGGACCGGGCCAGCGCTGGGGGGTGTGGGCCGCCGAACCGCCGGGCTCCGGTCTGACCGCGACCCGTGGCCCGGACGGCTGGGTGCTCGACGGTCTCAAGCGGTACTGCTCCGGAGCGCACAGCTGCACCCACGCCCTGGTCACCGCCACGGCCGAGGACGGCCGGCGGCTCTTCGCCGTCCGTACCGGCGTCCGCGGAGCGCAGCCGGGTGGGGCGGGCCCGGGGTGCCGGCCGGTGCCCGGCACCTGGCGGGCGATCGGCATGGCCGGCAGCGACAGCCCCGACGTCCGCTTCACCGGCGTTCCCGCCACCGCGGTCGGCGGGGTGGAGGCGTACCTGCGCCGGCCCGGCTTCCACCACGGCGGGGTCGGCGTGGCCGCGTGCTGGTACGGCGGGGCGCAGGCGGTGGCCCGGGTGCTGTTCACCCGGGCGGAGCAGCGCGCCGACCCGTTCACCGATGCCCGCACCGGCGCGGTGGACCTGGCGCTGTACACGGCCGGTACGGTGCTGCGCCGGGCGGCCGAGGAGATCGACCTGGACCCGTTCGACAAGGCGGGAGGGGCCGCGCTGCGTGCGCTGCGGGTGCGGGCCCTGGTGGCCGAGGTGTGCGAACAGGTCCTGGGCCACGTCGGCCGGGCGACCGGCGCGGGGCCGCTGTGCCACGACGAGCGGCATGCTCGGGCCGTCGCCGACCTGGGCGTCTATGTGCGCCAGCACCACGCGGAACGGGACCTGGCGGCTCTGGGCCGGCTGGTCGCGCGCGGACCGGAGGACGACCGATGAGCACCTGGAGCCCGGAGGGCCACGCGGACGCCATCCAGGCGCCGGGCACCGACGAGGCGCTCTGGCGCGCGTGGCACGGCTGGGACCGGCTCCCGGATTACGCGCTCCCGGAGGCGGGGCGGGTGGTGGTGGTCGCCGCCCATCCCGACGACGAAGTGCTGGGCGTGGGCGGCGCCATCGCCCGGCTGGCGGTGGCCGGTCTCACCGTGACCGTGGTGTCGGTCACCGACGGCGAGCGCTCGCACCCGGACTCCGCGGTGCTCTCCCCCGGGGAGCTCGCGGGTCTGCGGGCCCGGGAGCTGGAGGCGGCACTGGCCGAGCTGGGGGTGCCCCGGGCCGAGATCGTACGGCTGGGGCTGCCCGACACGGGGGTGGGCGGTCACGAGGGCGCGCTGTCCCGCGAACTGGCCGCCCTGATGTCCGGTGCGGCGCTCTGCCTGGCGCCCTGGACCGAGGACGTGCACAGCGATCACGAGGCGGCCGGGCGCGCCGCCCTGGCCGCCTCGCGGGCGGCGGCCGTGCCGTGCGCCCTGTATCCGGTCTGGATGTGGCACTGGGCCGAGCCCGGCGACAGCCGGGTCCCGTGGGAGCGGGCTGCCCGGATCGTCCTGCCGCCCGCGGCACAGGCCCTCAAACGCGCCGCCGTCAGCCGGTTCACCACACAGATCCGGCCGCTCGGCCCCGCTCCTCAGGACGCGGCCGTACTGCCTCCGGAAGAGCTGACCCACCATCTGCGCGGCTGGGAGGTGGTCTTCGCATGAGCCGTCCCGCCACGCCGGCCACGTACTTCGACGCCATGTACCGCACCGCGGAGGACCCGTGGAGCCTGGCCGAGCGGTGGTACGAGCGCCGCAAGTACGACCTGACCGTCGCGGCCCTGCCGCAGCCCCGCTATCGCCGGGCGTTCGAACCCGGCTGCTCCGTCGGGGAGCTCACCCGGCGTCTGGCGGATCGCTGCGACTCCGTGCTCGCCTGCGACCGGGTCGAATCCGCCGTGGGGACCGCACGCCGGCGCACCGCCGGGCTCCCCCACGTCTCGGTCCGGCACATGCTGCTGCCCGAGGAGTGGCCCGAGGGCTCCTTCGACCTGATCGTCCTCTCCGAACTCCTCTACTACCTGGACGGGAGGACACTCGACACGGTGCTGCGGCGGACGGTGGCGTCCCTGGAGCCGGAGGGCACCCTGGTCACCGTCCACTGGAACCATCCGGTGGAGGAGCACCTGGCCACCGGGGCTCAGATCGCACGGCGCGTCACCACCCAGCCCGGCCTCGTCCTGCTCGCCGACCACCGTGAGGAGGACTTCGTCCTCCAGGTCCACCGGCGGACCACGGCCGACGGCCAACGGCCCGCCGGGGTCGCCGCCCGGGAAGGACTCGTGTGAGCGCGGGGACCGTCGCCGTGGTCATCCCCGCCCATGACGAGGAGGCGTTGCTGCCGGCGGCGCTCGCCGCGGTCGGCCGGGCGGCCCGCCACCCCGGGCTCGCCGCCACCCGGGTCCTGACCGTCGTGGTGGCGGACGACTGCCGCGACCGTACGTCCGCGGTGGCCCGCGACGCCGGGGCGTCCGTGGTCGCCACCGGCTACCGCAACCCCGGCCGGGCCAGGGCCGCCGGCGTCGGCCACGCCCTGGCCCGAGCAGGCGCCGCGACGCCCGTCACCTGGATCGCGACGACCGACGCCGACAGCGTGGTCCCGCACGACTGGCTGGTGCACCAGCTGGCCGGGGCCCGGGAGGGCTGGCAGGCGGTCGTCGGTACCGTCGTCCTGCCGTCCACCTCGCCGCTGGCCGTGCCCCACCGGATCCGTTACGAGGCGACCCGGCCGCCGAAGGGGGCCCCGTGGGCGCACCCCCATGTCCACGGCGCCAACCTCGGCGTCAGCACCGCCGCCTACCTCGACGTCGGCGGCTTTCCCCCACTCGCCACCGGCGAGGACCACGCCCTGGTCGAGGCCCTCGAACACCGGGGCCACCGCGTGTTGCGCACCGCCCGCTGCCCGGTCCTCACCTCGCCCCGGCTCCAGGCCCGCGCCCGCGGCGGCTTCGGCGACCACCTCGCCGCGATGACCCGCCCGGCCGAAGCCTGAGAGGTCTCCGGAGGGGTTTCCTGAGAGGTTCCCTGAAAGGCCTGTGGAAAGGGCGCCCGGGGCTGCCGGCGGGATGCGCACTCCCCACACAGTGACCATCATGACGACGGGGGAGATTCCGCCCCCGTTCGACAGGGGCCCTGTTGTTGCCGAAGGAGTCTCGTGACCGACCGGAAGCACGTTCTGAGCGGCCGTACCGCGGTGGTGACCGGTGCCGCACGCGGCCTCGGCCAGGCCGTCGCCCATGAGCTGGCCGACCGAGGCGTCCGCGTGGCACTGCTCGGCCTGGAGGAGGAAGCCCTCGCCCGGACAGCCCACCACCTCCCGACGGCGTCGCACCACTGGCACGTGGACGTCACCGACGACGAGGCGATGGCCCGTGTCGCCGAGGACATCGCCCGCCGGCTGGGCCCGGTCTCCGTCGTCGTCGCCAACGCGGGCGTGGCCGAGGGGGGACCCTTCACCGACTCGGACCCGGACAGCTGGCGGCGGGTGATCGAGGTCAACCTCGTGGGCAGCGCCGTCACCGCGCGGACGTTCCTGCCGCAACTGCTCCGCACCCGCGGCCACTACCTGCAGATCGCCTCGCTCGCATCGATCGGCGCCGCGCCGATGATGAGTGCGTACTGCGCCTCCAAAGCGGGGGTGGAGTCCCTCGCCCACTCCCTGCGCGCCGAACTGGCCCCCCGAGGGGTCGGCGTGGGAATCGCCTATCTGAACTGGATCGACACCGACATGATCCGCGACGCCGACCAGCACGCCGTGCTGCGCGAGCTTCGGGCCCACATGCCGCCGCCCGCCCGCAGGACCTACCCCGCGCAGTACGTCGCCCGTCGAGTGGTCACAGCGGTCGAGCGGCGGTCCCACTCCGTGTACGTGCCGGGGTGGCTCCGGTGCGTACAGGCGGTGCGTGCCGCTCTGCCGGGGCCGGTCGCCCGGCTGACCCGCCGGGAGCTGATCCGCTCGCAGTTCACCGGGACGGGGCTGCTCGGAGCCGGAGGGCGAGCCGCGGAGTCGGCCGGCCGATCGCGGGCCTGACGCCGGGGCCGTCACCTAAGGCGGCGCCGGAGACCGGAGACCGGGGACGGCCCCGCGCGCCGCCCTCAGGACTTCCGGGCCCTCAGGGCTTCCGGACCCTCAGGCCTTCCGGACCTCGGTGAGGTGGGCGAACACGACGACGTTGGCGGCATAGCCCGCCTTCTTGTCGAAGCGTCCGCCGCAGGTCATCAGCCGCAGCTCCGGCCGTCCCCTGTATCCGTACACCTCCTTGTCGGGGAACGAGGTCTTCTGGTAGGTGCGGACGGCGTCGACGGTGAAGACGGCGGTCCGCCGGTCGGCCCGCGTGACGTGGACGGTGTTGCCCGGACGCAGCATGCTGATGTTGAGGAAGACGGCCGGTCCGGTCAGGGTGTCCCGGTGACCGACCGCGAGCGCGGTCCCCCGCTCGCCCGGCGCCGGCCCGTCGCCGTACCAGCCGACCAGCTCGGGCTTGCTGATGGGCGGGGTCCCGGGGTGGCATACCGGCAGGCAGTCGGCGGTCATGGACGTGCAGGCGATGCCGGGGGTGCTGGTGCAGCTGGCGTCGGCTTCGGCAACCCGCGCCGGGTCGGCCT
>NZ_JBEYKR010000143.1:0-18100 GCF_040703535.1 Streptomyces sp. NPDC007346 | reverse complement strand
TTTTGGGGCCTGGGCCGGCCGCCGCGGGGGGGCCCACGGGCCGCCGGGGGGCGGGCGCCCCCCCCGGGGGGCCCCCGGCCGCCGCGGGGGGGGCGGTCCGACGGCAGGCCCCGGCCCGGCGCTCCCCCAGGTGACGGCTTTCCAAGGACGACGATGACCACCACCGCATCACCCCCGGGCGGCCCCGCCCCGGACACCGAGCACGCCGAACCCGGCGGGCGCCCCGGCGCGGGCCCGGCCCGCCGGCGCCACCGGCACCGCCTGCTGATCCTGCTGGCCGCCCTCGCGCTGCTGCTCGCCACGGCCGTCCTCAGCGTGATGGTCGGCGCCCGCCCCATCGCGCCGGGAACGGTCTGGGACGCGCTGTGGCACTTCGACGACTCCGACGAGCACGTGATGGTCCGCGAACTGCGCGTGCCGCGCACCGTGATCGGGCTCGTCACCGGTGCGGCGCTGGGCCTGAGCGGGGCGCTGATCCAGGCGTTCACCCGTAACCCCCTGGCCGATCCCGGCATCCTCGGCGTCAACGCGGGCGCGAGCCTCGCGGTGACGTTCGCGGTGGCCGTGCTCGGGTTCACCGCCGCGAGCCAGTTCATCTGGTTCGCGCTGGCGGGCGCCTTCGGGCTCACCGTGCTCGTCTACACCCTGGGGTCCATCGGCGCGGACCGGGGCACCCCGGTGAAACTCACCCTGGCGGGTGTCGCGTTCACCGCCGTGTGCGGCGGCTTCACCTCCGCCATGGTCCTCAAGTCCACCACCACCTTCGACGTCATGCGGTTCTGGGGCGTCGGCTCCATCGGCGGCCGCTCGCTGGACATCCTCCCGATCGCGCTGCCGCTCATCGGCGCCGGGCTCGTGCTGGGGCTGCTCAGCGCGGGCTCCCTCAACGCCCTCGCCCTCGGCGACGACCTCGCCCGGTCTCTGGGGACCCGCCTCGCCTTCACCCGCGTCGTGCTGATCCTCGCCGTCACCCTGCTGGCCGGGACCTCCGTCGCCGTCGCCGGCCCCATCTCGTTCGTCGGGCTGATGGTGCCGCACATCGTGCGGTGGTTCGTGGGACCCGACCAGCGGTGGATCCTGCCCGTCACCTGCGTCGCCGCCCCCGCCTTCCTCCTCGCCGCCGACATCGTCGGCCGCGTCGTGCTTCCGTCGGGGGAGCTGCGGGTCGGGCTCGTCACCGCGCTCGTCGGCGCGCCCGTCCTCATCGCGCTGGTCCGGCGCCGGAAGGCGAGCACCCTGTGACCGCGCACCCCCTCACCGAGAGCGCCGGCCCCGGGCGGACCACCTGGGCGCTGCGCCGGGGCGGGGCGTCGCTGCGCGTCGAGCGGCGGTCCGTCCTCGTCTGCGGTGTCCTGGCCCTGATCGTGGCGGCCCTCGGCGTACTGACCCTCGCCACCGGCTCCATCCAGCTGACCCCCGCCCAGGTACTCTCCGCCCTGTTCGACCCGGACGCGGAGCCCCGTACCCGGCTCGTCGTCGTCACCTGGCGGCTGCCGCGGCTGCTGTTCGCGGTGGTCTGCGGAGCGGCGCTCGCGGTCAGCGGGGCGCTGTTCCAGTCGCTCACCAAGAACCCGCTGGGCTCCCCCGACGTGATCGGCTTCGCCTCCGGTTCGTACGCGGGTGCCAGCGTGGTCATGCTCGTGCTCGGCACCGCCAACTACCTGGCCGTGGCCACGGGTTCGCTGATCGGCGGGGCCCTGACCGCGCTCCTGGTGTACGTGCTGGCCTACCGGGACGGCGTACGGCCCTTCCGGCTCATCATCGTCGGTATCGCCGTCGGCGCCTTCCTCAGCTCGATCACCTCGATGCTGCTGCTCGCCGTCAGTCCGCAGCAGGCGATGCTGGTGGCCACCTGGGGCGCCGGCTCCCTCAGCGGGCTCGGCTTCGAGCAACTGCGGGTGACGGCGGTCGTCTTCGCCGCCCTGCTGGTCTGCTCGGCCGGCGTGGTGCGGCCCCTGGTCCACCTGGAGATGGGCGACGACACCGCCCTGGCGCTGGGGGTGAACGCCCAGCGCGTCCGGCTCACCGCCACCGTCGCCGGGGTCGCGCTCACCGCGCTGGTGACGGCGGCCGTCGGGCCGATCGCGTTCATCGCCCTCGCCGCACCGCAGATCGCCCAGCGGCTGACCCGGAGCTCCACCACGCTGCGGATCGCCCCGGCGGCCCTGACCGGTGCGGCGGTCCTGGTCGCGGCCGATTTCATCGCCCAGCGGGTCGACCTGCCCGTGGGTGTCGTCACGGTGTGCGTCGGCGGGGCCTACCTGGCCTGGCTGCTCGCCCGCCAGTACAGAGGTGGCAGCCGATGAGTTCCCCCGAATCCACCACGCGCAAGGACGGGTCCGTCGCGGCCCTCTTCCGGGTGGCCCTGCTGCGCGACGGGCGGGGCCTGCGCATCGGCCTCACCGCCGTGGCGTTCATGGTCCACCAGTTGTGCGAGGCGCTGGTGCCCGTCCTCATCGGCGTGGTCATCGACCGGGCGATGGCCCCTTCCGACCGGGCCGCCCTGGTCTGGTGGCTCGTCGCCCTCGGCGGGGTCTTCGTCGTCCTGTCCCTGTCGTACCAGCGTGCGTCGGCGTCGATGGTCACGGTGTACGGCTACGGCGAGCACGAGCTGCGGCAGCGCGCGATGACCCGGCTGCTGGACCCCCTGTCGCTGCGCCGCCGCCCCGGTTCCGGCGAGGCGCTCTCGCTGGTCTCGTCCGACACGTACCGGGTGGCCGGGGTGTCCTGGAGCGTCGTCCAGCAGGCGTCCACCCTCACCGCGATCCTGACGGCGTCGGTCGCCCTGCTGGTGATCTCCGTGCCGCTGGGCGTGGGCGTCATCGCCGGGACCGTCCTCATGCTGGTCGTCATGCGGCGGGTCTCGATGCCGCTGGAGGCCCGGGGGCTGGCCGAGCAGGGGTCGGCGGCGCGGGCCAGTGAGGTGGCCACCGATCTGATCACCGGGATACGGGTGGTCGCCGGGATGAACGCCCGGACGGAGGCCGCCCGCCGCTACCGCACCGCGAGCGACACCTCACGGCGCGGCGCCGTCGCCGCCTCGCGGTCGGTCCTGGCCTACAGCGGTCTGAGCCGGCTGCTGTCGGGGGTGTTCCTCGCGGCGTTGGCGACGGCGGCCGGGTATCTCGCGCTGGAGGGCCACCTCACCATCGGCCGGCTCGTCACGGTGCTGGGGCTCGCCCAGTTCCTCCAGGGCTCGCTCGCCCATGTCGGTACCTTCGCCTCGAACTGGATCCACAAACGGGCCTCCGCGCGCCGCCTCGGCGAGCTGATCGGCGCACCGCCCCTGATAGAGCCGCTGCCCGCGGGCACCGCCCTGCGCCGTGACCCGGACCCCGCCCCGGTGCGCTGGCACCCGCCCGGCCACGGCGAACCGCTCGACCTGCGCCCCGGCGCCCTCGCCGGCGTCGTCCCCCACCACCCCGCCCACGCCCGGGATCTCAGCGACCGGCTCGGCTACCGGGTGCCCCTGGCCCGCGGCGAACTCCTCATCGGCGGGGTGGACGCGGTCGACCTGGGCCCCGACCGGGTACGCGCCCGGGTCGTCGCCCCGCCCCACCACGGCGCCGTCTTCTCCGGCACCCTGCACGCCAACCTGGCCCCCCGGGGCGGGGCGGTGGACCCGGCCGTCACCGAGGCGGCCATGCTCGACGACGTACGCGAACAGATCGGCGGCGACCTGGCCGAGGTCGGGGAGCACGGCCGGCGGCTCTCCGGCGGTCAGCGCCAGCGGCTGCTGCTGGCCCGCGCCCTGCACACCGACGCCGACCTCGTCGTCCTCGACGAACCCGCCACCGCCGTCGACCCGGTGACCGAACAGCGCATCGCCGAGGGGCTGCGCGCCCTGCCGTCCACCATCCTCCTGATCACCGCCAGCCCGATCCTGCTCTCCGCCTGCGACCGGGTGATCGACCTCGGCGTTCCGGGCCACGGCAGCCAGGAGAGCGACGACGGCCAGGACAGCCACGACCCGAACGGACTCCCCCGGTGACCCCGACCCCCGAGCGGACCGACGCGCCTCTCACCCCCCTGCCCGCCGCCGCCCTGCCCGTCGCCGACGCCCGCCGGACCCGCGGGGAGATCCTCCGCAGGCTCCGCGCGCACCGCGGCCGGCTCGCGGCGGCGCTGCTCACGCTCCTGGGCGGTACGGCGGCCACGCTCGCCACTCCCCCGGTCCTGGGAGGCATCGTGGACGCCGTCGCGGACGGTGCCGGCCGGGACCGGGTGACGGTGCTGGGGATCGCGCTGGTGGCCGCCGCCGCCGTCGGGGCCGCCCTCGCCTACGCCGGCGGGCGGATGCTGGTCGCGCTCGTGCAGGAGGTGCTGGCCGCCCTCCGCGAGGACGTCTTCGAGACCGCCGTCCACCTGCCCGTCAACACCTTGGAGGACAGCGGCAGTTCCGATGTCGTCTCCCGGGTCACCCGGGATGTGGAGGCGGTCTCCGAAGCGGCCTCCGACGTGCTGCCCGATGTGACGGACGCGAGCTTCACCATCGGCCTGAGCCTGGTGGGCCTGGCCGTGCTCGACCCGCGCCTCGCGCTCGCCGGTCTCGTCTGCCTGCCCGTCCACGTCTACGCCACCCGGCAGTTCCTCAGCCGCTCGCACCGCGTGTACGGGGACATCCGCCGGCTGGAGTCGGCCCGGGGGCAGGTGGTCATCGAGGCGGTACGCGGCGCCGAGTCCATCCGCGCGTACCGCACCCAGGACCACCACCTCGGCGATCTGGCCGACCGCAGCGTCCGGGCGATCGAGCGGCAGCGGGACGGGGTGAGGCTGCGCAACCGGTTCACGGGGCTGCTCAACGCGGCGGAGTTCCTCGGTCTCGCCGCCGTCCTCGTGACGGGCTTCGCGCTCTTCGGCTCGGGGGCCGTCACCCTCGGCGCCGCCACCGCCGCCGCCCTCTACTTCCACCGGCTCTTCGGCCCGGTCGGCTCGCTCCTGGGCAGCCTGGACGACATCCAGCGGGCCACCGTGGGGCTGTCGCGGCTGGTCGGGATCACGGACCTGGGCCGCCACCACGTCCGCCACGAGGAGGCGGCCCGGGGGACGGCCCGCCGCCCGGACATCGACGTCAAGGGCGTCTCGTACGCGTACGACGGCACGCGCCCCGCCCTGCGCGAGGTCTCGCTCCACGTCCCCGCGGGCACCAGCCTGGCGCTCGTCGGGGCCAGTGGCTCGGGCAAGAGCACCCTGGCCCGGCTCGTCGCGGGGATCGGCGCGCCGGACCGGGGGAGCATCACCGTGCGGAGCACCGGGACCCCCGACGCCCCGGTCTCCCGGTACCTGGTGACCCAGGAGGTCCATCTGTTCGGCGGCACCCTGGCCGACAACCTGAGGCTCGCCCGGCCCGACGCCACCGACGACCAGCTCCGCCACGCCCTGCGTGCGGCCGGGGCCGACTGGGCGCTGGACCTGGACGCGGGGCTCGACACCGTCCTCGGCGCGGGCGGCACCCCGCTCGACGACGGGTCCGTCCAGCACCTGGCCCTGGCCCGGGTCCTGCTCGCCGACCCGCCCGTCGTCGTCCTGGACGAGGCCACCGCCGAATCGGGCCCGCGGACCCGCGCGCTGCTCCAGGGCGCCCTGGCCCGGGTCATCGCGGGCCGCACCGCCGTGGTCGTCGCGCACCGGCTGGAACAGGCGCGCCAGGCCGACCAGGTCCTGGTCCTGCGGGACGGGGAGGCCGCCGAACAGGGCACGCACGACGAACTGCTGGCCGCCGGGGGCGCCTACGCGGCGCTCTGGGCGGCCTACCACCGTGCCGGGCAGGGGGGTGGCGGCGGCCGAGTGGCGTACGGGGAGCCCCCCGCATAGCCTTCCTGGAAGCCACGTTCTGTCACCTCATGTCCGAATGGTCGCCGGGTCGAAGGGTCGAGAGCCTTGAGCATCAACCACGACGAGCAGGACGCCCCGGAGCCCGCTGTCGGCCCCGCCCCCGAGGGCGAGCCGCGGTTCCGCCCCTACCGCCGCCCCGCCGCGGGCTGGGGCGCGGCGGAGGAGGTGACCCGGTTCCTGGGCCGCGAGCGCGCCCCGGTGGACGGTGCGCGGACCATGAGGAAGATGAACCACGAGGACGGCGGGTTCGACTGTCCCGGGTGCGCGTGGCCGGACGACGTCAACGGCCTGCGCCTGGACATCTGCGAGAACGGGATCAAGCACGCCACCTGGGAGATGACCCACAAGCGGGCCGGGCGGGAGTTCTTCGCCGCCCACTCGGTGACCGAGCTGTCCGGGTGGAGCGACCACGACCTGGAGAACCAGGGGCGGCTGACCGAGCCGATGGTCTACGACCCCGGGTCGGACCACTACACCCCGATCAGCTGGAAGGACGCCTTCGCCCTGGTCGGCACCGCGCTGCGCGGGCTGGACGACCCGAACGAGGCGGCGTTCTACACCTCGGGCCGGCTCAGCAACGAGGCCACCTTCCTCTACCAGTTGATGGCCCGTGAGCTGGGGACGAACAACCTGCCGGACTGCTCCAACATGTGCCACGAGGCCAGCGGACGCGCGCTCACCGCTTCTCTGGGGACGGGCAAGGGGACCGTCGACCTCAAGGACTGGGAGAGCGCCGACGCGCTGTTCATCTTCGGGGTCAACGCCGCCTCCAACGCGCCCCGGATGCTCACCGCCCTTTCCGAGGCCCACCAGCGGGGCGCGCAGATCGTGCACGTCAACCCGCTCGTGGAGGCGGCCGCCACCCGCACCATCGTCCCGCACAAGTTCGCGGACATGGCCCGGTTCAAGTCGACGCCGACCAGCACGCTGAACGTCCAGCCGCGCATCGGCGGCGACATGGCGCTGGTACGCGGCATGGCGAAGGCGCTCCTGGAGCGGTCCGCGTCCGACCCCAAGGCCCTGGACCAGGAGTTCATCGACCGCTTCACCACCGGCTTCGCGAAGTACCGGGCGCTGTGCGAGGCGACGCCGTGGGAGGAGATCGAGACCCAGTCCGCGCTGGGCCGCGCCGACATCCTGGAAGCGGCCCGCGTGTACGGCGAGGCGGACCGCTCCGTCGTCAGCTGGTGTCTGGGCCTCACCCAGCACGAGCACGGCGTCGACACCGTACGGGAGATCGTCAACCTGCTGCTGCTCCGCGGCAACCTCGGGCGGGAGGGCGCGGGCCCCTGCCCCGTACGCGGGCACAGCAACGTCCAGGGCAACCGGACCTGCGGGGTCGACCACCACCCCGCCGAGGCGTTCCTGGACCGCCTGGCCGAGGCGTGCGCGATCACCCCGCCCCGGGAGCAGGGCCTGGACACCGTCGGCACCATCGAGGCGATGCGGCGCGGCGAGGTGAAGGTGTTCGTCGCCATGGGCGGGAACTTCGCCCGCGCCGCGCCCGACACCCCGGCCACCTTCGCGGCGCTGCGCTCCTGCGAGCTGACCGTCCAGGTGAGCACCAAGCTCAACCGGAGCCACCTCGTCCACGGCCGCCGGGCCCTGATCCTGCCGTGCCTCGGGCGGACCGAGAAGGACCATCAGCGCAAGGGCGTCCAGTCCGTCTCCGTCGAGGACTCGATGAGCATGGTCCACCTGTCGGTCGGTGTGAAGCGCCCCGCCTCCCCGCACCTGCTCTCCGAACCGGCCGTCATCGCCGGGATGGCCCGCGCCGCCCTGCCCGACAGCGCGACGCCCTGGCACTGGTACGTCGAGGACTACGACCGCATCCGGGACACCATGGCCAAGGCCCTGGACGGCTTCGAGGACTTCAACCGCCGCGTGCGCCGGCCGCTCGGCTTCCGGCTGCGGCAGCCCGCCCGCGAACGGGTCTTCCTGACCCCGTCCGGCCGCGCCGAGTTCTCCACCGCCGCCCTGCCCGACGTCGTCCCCGCCGCCGGCACCCTGACGTTGGGCACGTTGCGCTCCCACGACCAGTGGAACACCACGATCTACTCCGGCAACGACCGCTACCGCGGCATCGAGAACCTGCGCACGCTCGTCTTCATGAACCGGGCCGACATGCGCGAACGCGGCATCGCCGACCTCGGCCCGGTCGACATCACGAGCACCGCCAGGGACGGCAGCCGACGCCACCTCAACGGCTACCTGGCCATCCCGTACGACATCCCGCGCGGCTGCGCGGCCGGGTACATGCCGGAGATGAACGTGCTGTGCGCGCTGGGCGACTACAGCACCCAGAGCGACCAGCCGATCATGAAGCACGTCAAGGTGACCATCGCTCCGGCGGCGTGAACGTCGCTCCCGGCTCGTGAGCTTCCCGCGCGGGCACATGCCTGACCTTCGAGGACACATCGCACCGGGCCGGACACGTTTTCTGAGGATTGCTCATTTACTGGCCGGTAGAGAGCTATGCGGCGCAGGTCACCCCCCTCTACCGTCGGGGCAGCGCTCCGGGCCCCGCCGATGTCGGTGAGCCGCCGACCGGGCCCCGGGGTCCCGCACGTCTCCCGCCCCAGGAGGTCCGATGCCACCGCTCCCCGCCCCACGCCGTCCACGCCGCTCCCCCCGCAAGCTCTCCGCCCTGGTGCTCGCCGGGATGCTCGGAGCGCTCTCGCTCGGCGCCCCCGCCCCCGCGTCGGCCTCTCAGGCCGCCGACGACGGGGAGTACCTCGTCGGGCGCGGCATCGCCGACGTCACCGGGGAGGCCGCCGAGACCGGGATGATGGGCTACTCCAGCTTCGACCAGAAAACGTCCGGCATCCACCAGCGCCAGAGGTCACGCGCGTACGTCGTCGTCGACCGGGCGACCGGCAAGCGCGTGGTGTACGTCAACGCCGACCTCGGGATGATCTTCCAGTCCGTGCAGCAGGGCGTCATCGCCCGCCTCAAGGAGCGTTACGGCAGCCTGTACGGCGAGGAGAACGTGCTGCTCTCCGCCACCCACACCCACTCGGGACCCGGCGGGTACTCCCACCACGTCGCGTACAACCTCTCGGTGCTCGGCTTCCAGAACGGCACCTACCGGGCGATCGTCGACGGCATCACCGAGTCCGTGGCCAAGGCCCACGACGACCTGAGGCCCGGCACCCTCAGCCTGGGCACCGGCACCCTGACCGACGCCAGTGTCAACCGCTCCCGGGAGGCCTTCGACCGCAATCCGGCGGCCGACCGGGCGGCCTTCCCCGACGGGATCGACCCGGCCATGACCGTGCTGCGGTTGCGGCAGGGCGACACGGACGCGGGCGCGATCAGCTGGTTCGCCACCCACAACACCTCGATCACCAACAAGAACACGCTGATCAGCCCCGACAACAAGGGCTATGCCTCCTACGCCTGGGAGCACGACCACGAGGGCGTGCGCCATCTCGACGACACGCCTGGTTTCGTCGCCGCGTTCCCGAACACCAACGCCGGGGACATGTCGCCCAACCTCAACCTGAAGCCCGGATCAGGGCCCACGGAGGACGAGTTCGAGAACACCCGCATCATCGGCGAGCGCCAGCTCGACAAGGCACGCGAGGTCTACGGCGGTGCGCGGCCGATGACCGGCGGGGTCGACTCCCGCCTCACCTACGTGGACATGGAGAACGTCACCGTACGCGGGGAGTACACGACGGACGGGAAGGAGCACCGTACCTGTCCCGCCGTCGTGGGCGCCTCCACGCTCGCGGGCAGTGTGGAGGACGGCCCGGCGATCCCGGGGTTCGAGGAGGGCACCCGTACCCCGGTCGCGTCCATCATCGACGCGCTGCGCGTCGACACCCCGTCCTGGCTCGCGACCTGCCAGTACCCGAAGGCGAGCCTGATCCCCACCGGCCTGCTGAGCAACGTCCACCCGGTCACCCCGAAGATCCTCCCGCTCCAGATCATGAGGATCGGGGAGCTGTACCTGGTGGCGGGCCCGGGTGAGTTCACGATCACGGCCGGGCTCCGGGTCCGCCGGGCCGTGGCGCAGGAGCTCGGGGTCCCGCTGGAGCGTGTGCTGCTCCAGGGGTACGCGAACGCCTACAGCCAGTACGTGACGACGCCGGAGGAGTACGACACCCAGAACTACGAGGGCGGCTCCACGCTCTACGGCCGTCACACGCTCCCCGCCTACCAGCAGGAGTACGCGCGGGTCGCGGCCTCCCTGCGCCAGGGCACCGCGCTGGAGCGGGGCACGGCGCCGCCGGACGAGTCCCACCGGCAGTTCACGTTCCAGACGGGCGTGGTGTACGACAACCCGCCGCTCGGCAAGTCGTTCGGCTCGGTCCTGACCGCGCCGGCCTCCTCGTACGCACGCGGCTCCACGGCGACCGTCGAGTTCGCCACGGGGCACCCGAAGAACGACGTGCGCCGGGGCGGGACCTTCCTGGAGGTCCAGCGGCTGGAGAACGGGAACTGGGTGCGGGTCCTGGACGACGGTGACTGGCGGACCACCTACCGCTGGACCCGGATCAACGGTCTGACCGGTACGTCGAAGGCCACGGTCACCTGGGAGATCGGGGCGGACACCGCTGCGGGCACCTACCGGATCGTGCACCACGGGGACGCGAAGAGCCTGCTGGGGAAGATCACGCCGTTCACGGGCGCCTCCCCGGCGTTCACCGTGACCGGGTGAGGGGTGGGTGGGGGCCCGGCCGCCGGGCCCCCACCCGTCACGGGTCTCCGTACCCGAGATGCCGCACCCCGGTGCCGGGTCCATGCTGGTGACATGGGTGACCAGGCCGGCCCCGAGCCCATCGTGTGCGTCCAGCGGGACCTCCGGTTGCTGGAGGCCGCGGGGACACATCCGGCGGGCGCGCCCGCCCGGCAGCTGGCCCGGGAGGCCGAGCTGTCGCCGGACGTGGCCGGGGAGCATCTGAGGGGGCTGGTCCAGGACGGCTACCTCAGGGAGCTGGACGACGGGGCGTTCGCCCTGCGCGACCGGAGCCCGTCACCGGACGCCGTACTCGGCGACGAAACATGGACGCAGCGCCTGCGTCCCCTCCTGACCTCGCTGCGTGACAGCCTCTCCGCCGCCGCCTACCTGACGCTGTACGACGAGGGGGAGATCCGGGTCCTCCAGATCGTCGACAGCCCGCGAACGCCCCGGGTCGACCTCTGGGTGGGCTTCGAGGACGCCGGCCACGCCACCGCCCTGGGCAAGAGCGTGCTGAGCGGACTGGACGAGGAGGCCCGCGCCGGCTACCTCTCCCGCCACCCCCTGGCCGACCTCACCTCCCACACCATCACCCGCCGCGAGGAGCTGATCCGCCAGCTGGACGCCTCTCCGGTGGCGCCGCTGTCCATGGACCGCGAGGAGTACCGGCGCGGCACGACGTGCATCGCCGTACGCGTCTACAGCGGCGACCAGGTCGGCTCGCTCGGCATCTCCTTCCGCTCGGACCGGATGTACCGGACCAGCGAGGTCAGGACCCAGCTGCTGTCGTCGGCGCTGCGGGTCACCCGTCGGCTGACGATCCCGGAGTGACGCCGGGGCCCCTGCGGCCGTCAGCCGTGGAAGAGGCCCCTGGGCGGCAGGGGAGCCCAGTCCCGCAGGGGCTCCTGTCAGCTCACTCGGCCATCTCGTACGCCCCCGACAGCTCCTCCACGCGCCCCCAGATCCGCGCCGAACGCTCCACGTCGACGACGGGGCGCCGTACCGCGCCGAGCGCCCACTCCTGCTGGTCGCGGGTGGCGGAGTCCTTGCCGTGCAGCTCCACGGCGTGCGCGGAGAAGTCGCGTACGAGGACGGCGAACAGCTCGTCCAGCAGGTCCTGGTCCAGGCCGGTGAGCCGGGCCTGCTCCAGGATGAGCTGGCCGTGGACGACCAGGGCGAAGAGCTGGCCGATGGCAAGGAGAAGGTCGAGGTCGCGGCTCTGCTCCTCGTCGGGGGCGGCGGTCTCGACGAACGTGCACAGGGCGTCGGCCTGCTCGCGGAAGCGGGCGACGTTCGCCACGTCGGCGTACGCGTCGAACGCGGGGCGCCAGTCGTGGAAGCGTACGGCGCCCAGGCCTCGGGCCGGTCCCTGCCGGAAGAGGAACGCGTCGTCGGCGGCTTCCAGGCGGGAGGGGACGGGCGGGTGGTCCACCGGGTTCAGCAGGTGGTTGCGCAGGAACTTGAGGATCAGCGCGAGGTTGACGTGGACCGTGCCCTCCAGCTTGGGCAGGCTCCGGATCTCGACGGCCGCCTGGGCGAAGTAGTTGTCCTTCTCGAACCCCTTGGCGGCGATGACGTCCCACATCAGGTCGATGACCTTCTCGCCCTCCGTGGTCACCTTCATCTTCGTCATCGGGTTGAAGAGGAGGTAGCGGCGGTCGTCGGGCCCGGCGGAGCGGAAGTAGTCGACGGCGCGGTCGCTGAACAGCTTCATCCCGACGAGCCGGACGTAGGCGTCGGTCAGTTCGCGGCGCACGTGCGGGAAGGCGGTGACGGGGCGGCCGTAGAGGATGCGGTTGCTCGCGTGGGTGACGGCCTCGTACATCGCGTGCTCGCAGATGCCGATGGAGGCGGTGCAGAGGTTGAACTTGCCGACGTTGACGGTGTTGAGCGCGGCGTCGAAGGCGGCCCGGCCGGTGTGCAGGATGTCGGCGGGGGCCACCGGGTAGTTCGCCAGGCGGAACTCGCTGACGAACTTGGAGGAGTCGACGACGTTCTTCACCAGGTGGTACGCCTCGTGGCGGCTGTCGGCGGCGAAGAAGACGTAGCCGTCGGGGCCCTCGATGTCGGTGCGGCGGCCGAAGACGGAGACGAGACCGGCCGCGTTGCCGTTGCCGATGTAGTACTTGGAGCCCGAGGCCAGGAAGCCTCCGGCGCCTTCGCCGTCCGGCTCCAGCAGCATGTCGGTGGAGTAGATGTCGGCGCCGTGGCTCTTCTCGGAGAGGCCGAAGGCGAACACCTCGCCCTGGGAGAGGAGTTCGGCCGCCCGGTCGCGGGCCGCCTCGTTGTCGCTCTGCCAGACCGGGCCGAGGCCGAGGATGGTCACCTGCCAGGCGTACCAGTAGTCGAGGCCGTAGAACCCGAGGATCTCGTTGAGCGCGGCGATCCGGGCGGTGTCCCAGCGCCGGCCCTCGCTCCCGGCGGCGGAGGCCGGGGTGAGGAAGGTGGCGAACAGGCCCTCCTTCGCGGAGAACTCGAGGAAGTCGCCCAGCCAGGCGCGGGAACGGTAGTCCGCGTTCAGCCGGCGCCTGCCCCGCTCCTCGAACCAGTCGACGGTGGCCCGCAGCAGCCTGCGGGTCTCCGGGTCGAAGTGCTGGGGGTCGTAGGTGCGCGGGTTGAAGAGCAGGGGCGCGGGCTCGGCCATGGGGATCGCCTTCCGGGAGGGTGAGGGGTTGCCGGTGGTATGTGGGTGGTGGTGCGGAGGTGGCGTCGCCCCTCCGGTGGTGCGGAGGTGGCGTCGCCCCTCCGGTGGTGGGGAGGCGGTGCTCCTCCCGTGGTACGGAAGTGGTGCTGCTCCTCCGGTGGTACGGAGGTGGCGCCGGGGGGTGCGTTCAGGTGCCCGTGCTCGGCGCTTCGAGCCGGTGGAGGGTGTCGAGTACGTCGTCGAGCCAGGCGATCGTCATGCGTTCGTACGCGATGCCGCCGCGCAGCACGACGTGCTGGAGCTCCTGGCCCGCGTCCGGGGGTGCGGGCGCCTCGGGCCCGGTGAAGTCGCGCACCTGTCCGGCGAGGTAGTGGGTCAGGCGGTCCCGGTGGACCTGCCGGTGGCGCTCGACCTCGCGGACCAGGGCGGCCGGGTCGTCGAAGGCGGCGCCCCGGATCTTCACGGCGAGGTCGTGCCGCAGGCTCTCGGGCTCGATCGGCTTGTGCAGCCACTCGGCGAGGGCGGCCCGGCCGGGGGCGGCCACGGAGTATTCCTTCTTGTCCGGCCGCCCCTGCTGCTCGACCTCGCGGACGACGAGCCGGCCGTCGGCCTCCATACGGGCCAGGACGCGGTAGATCTGCTGGTGGCTGGCGGTCCAGAAGTGGCCGATGGACCGCTCGAACCGCCGGGCCAGCTCATAGCCGGAGCCGGGTTTCTCCAGCAGCGAGACGAGGATCGCGTGTTCGAGCGCCATACCGCGATCCTTCTATGCAACTCGTTGCATAGGCAAGTCGGAAGGCCCGGGTGAGACACGGCTCACCCGGGCCGCGGGCCGTTCGCTCCCCCGCGCCCGGTCCCCGCCCGCACCGGGGGACAATGGTCGGCGCACCCGGCACCCGCCCGCCCCCTCGCCGTACCAGGAGAGCCACCGCCTTGTCCCAGCACACTCCGCACGCCGGCCACCCCGACCTGCAAGCCGACTGCGGGAACTGCTTCGGCCTGTGCTGTGTGGCGCTGCCCTTCGCCCGCTCCGCGGACTTCGCCGCGGACAAGGCCGCGGGGACCCCGTGCGGCAACCTCCAGGAGGACTTCGGCTGCGGAATCCACGAGCGGCTGCGGGAGCGGGGCTACCCGGGCTGCACGGTGTTCGACTGCTTCGGGGCGGGCCAGAAGGTCTCCCAGGTCACCTTCGGGGGGCGCAGCTGGCGTACGGCGCCGGACTCGGCCCGCACGATGTACGGGGTCTTCCCCGTCGTACGGCAGCTGCACGAGCTGCTGCGCTACACGGCCGAGGCCCTGGACCTGCCGGCGGCCGGGGCTGCCCACCGCGAGCTGCGCCGCGCCTACGACCGGATCGAGGCGCTGACCCGGGACACCGCCGACGCCCTTCTCGCCGTCGACGTGCCGGCCCTTCGCGCGGAGGTGAACGCCCACCTGCTGCGCGCCAGTGAGCTGGCCCGCGCCGCGGTGCCGGGCCGGAAGAAGAACCACCGGGGCGCGGACCTCCTGGGCGCCCGGCTGCGCGGCGCGAAGCTGCGCGGGGCCACCCTGCGCGGCGCCTGCCTGATCGCCGCCGACCTCTCCGGCGCCGACCTGCGCGACGCCGACCTGATCGGCGCGGACATGCGCGACGCGAACCTGTGCGGCGCCGACCTGACCGGCGCCCTCTTCCTCACCCAGCCGCAGCTCGCGGCGGCCAGGGGCGACGCGGCGACCCGGATCCCGGCCGCTCTGCGCAGGCCGGACCACTGGGCCGCCTGAGGCGGCACGGGGCGTTGCGGGAGCGGGGCCGGCAGCGGCGATCGGCACGTCGGGTGCCGTCCGTCCGGCGTGCGCGGAGCCGGTGCAGGGGCGAAGCTGACGAATCCGGGCACTCTGTGCGGTACCAGCGCAACGGGGCGTTTCGGACGTCATCGGCAGGGCACCCAGTCTGTCGTGACCATCTGATCCCCACAGAGCAAGGGAGCATTCGTCATGGCGAACCCGCAGCAGCCGGAACAGCGGCGAAGCGACAAGGGCGGAGGCACTCCTCAGGACAGCGCCGAGCTCAAGGCCAAGCAGCCGGGGACGCCCCGGGGCAGCGGCCGCGCCCACGGCACGGACAAGGGCGGCAAGGGCGGCGGCTCCGGAGGCGGTACGCCGCCCGACCAGCGGCCCGACCACCCCTGACACCAGGGCCGACCGCACCGGGCGGGCCGGACGGGCAGCCACCGTCCGGCCCGCCCGGCCCTGGGCCGTACCAGCGCAGAGCAGAGAGGCAGCTCATGACGAGGAGCGAACAGCCGCAGGACCCCAACCGGCTCCATCCCCGCCCCGACTTCCCGCAGCAGGGCCAGGAGCACCCCGGCTGGACCGGCCCCATGGACCCGCCGCCCGATCACGGGGAGGACTCCTACCAGGGCTCGGGCGCCCTCACCGACCGCAAGACGGTGATCACCGGGGGCGACTCCGGTATCGGCCGCGCGGTCGCCCTGGCCTTCGCGCGCGAGGGTGCGGACGTGCTGCTCACCCACCTCCCCGACGAGGAGGAGGAAGCGCGCGAGACCGCCCTCCTGGTGGAGGAGGCGGGCCGGAAGGCGGTGACCCTGGTCTGTGACATCCGGGACGAGAAGCAGTGCCGCTCCCTCGTCGAGCGGGCCGTCTCCGAGTTCGGCCGTATCGATGTCCTGGTCAACAACGCGGCGTACCAGATGTCCCAGCCGGACGGGATCGCCGCGATCTCGACCGAGCAGTTCGACCGGGTGATGCGGACCAACCTGTACGGGATGTTCTGGCTGTGCAAGTCCGCCCTGCCGCACATCCCGGCGGGCGGCTCGATCATCAACACCGCCTCGGTGCAGGCGTACAAGCCCAGCCCGCATCTGCTGGACTACGCGATGACCAAGGGGGCGATCGTCACGTTCACGCAGGGGCTCGCCCAGATGCTGGCCTCCGACGGGATCCGCGTCAACGCGGTGGCGCCGGGGCCCGTCTGGACGCCGCTCATCCCGGCGACCCTGCCGGACACCACGGAGTTCGGGAAGCAGAGCCCTCTGGGCCGCCCGGCGCAGCCCGCCGAGATGGCGCCCGCCTATGTCTTCCTCGCCTCCGCGAACGCCTCGTTCATCACCGGCGAGATCATGAACGCCACCGGCGGCACACCGCTTCCCTGACGCCGACCGGCCGGACCGGATGCCGATCGGCAGCCAGGCCGGTCCCCCATCGGCCGGTCCGGTCGCTCATCGGCCGGTCCGGTCGCTCATCGGCCGGTCCGGTCGCTGATTGGCCGACCCGGATACTGATTGGCCGGCGGCGAGGCCGGGAAGAGGTTCTGAATGGCAGCAAATCACCATGAAGCACCCATTCTCGAGGCTCTCGCCGCCTACAAGGACCGCGACGAGGTGGGGTTCTCCCCGCCCGGCCACAAGCAGGCCCGAGGCGCGTCCCCGGCCGTACGGGCCGTGCTCGGCGACGCCGTCTTCCTCGGGGACGTCCTCGCCACGGGCGGGCTGGACGACCGGCGGGGGAAGTCGGCCGTGCTCCAGCGGGCCGAGGACCTCATGGCCGACGCCGTCCACGCGGACCACACCTTCTTCTCCACCTGCGGCAGCTCGTTGTCGGTGAAGGCGGCCATGCTCAGCGTCGCCGCCCCGCACCAGCGGCTCCTGGTCGGCCGGGACGCCCACAAGTCCGTCATCGCCGGGCTCATCCTGTCGGGGGTCGAGCCGGTCTGGATCGAGCCGCAGTGGGACGCGGAGCGCCATCTGGCGCATCCGCCGTCGGCGGAGTCCGTCGAGAAGGCCTTCGCCGCCGCCCCCGACGCCCGGGGCGCCCTGGTCACCAGCCCCACCCCGTACGGGACGGCGGCGGACCTGCGCGCCATCGCCGAGGTGTGCCACCGGCGGTCGAAGCCGCTGATCGTGGACGAGGCGTGGGGCGCCCATCTGCCGTTCCATCCCGACCTGCCCTCCTGGGCGATGGACGCGGGCGCCGACGTCTGCGTCACCAGCATCCACAAGATGGGCAGCGGGCTGGAACAGGGCTCGGTCTTCCATCTCCAGGGCGATCTGGTGGACCACGACACCCTGGCCTCGCGTGCGGATCTGCTGGGCACGACCAGCCCGTCCGTGCTGCTCTACGCGGGCATCGACGGCTGGCGGCGCCAGATGGCCCTGGACGGACACGGCCTGCTCTCCCGGGCCCTGGAGCTGACCGCGACGGTCCGCGCGCGCATCGAGGAGGTCGAGGGGATGCACGTCAACGGGGAGGAGGACTTCTGCGGGCCCGGCGCGGCCGCGCAGTTCGATCCGCTGCCCGTGATCATCGACATCACGGGGCTCGGGACCACCGGCTACCGGGCCGCCGACTGGCTGCGCGAGCACCACCGTATCGACATGCACCTGGTGGACCACCGCCGGATCAGCGCCCAGTTCACCCACGCCGACGACACGGACACCGCCGAGCGGCTGCTGACGGCGCTGCGCGACCTGTCCCGCAACGCGCACACCCTGCGCCCCGCCCCCGAGGTACACGTCCCCACCCCGGACGAACTCCGCCCCGACCAGGCGTGCCTCCCCCGCGACGCCTACTTCTCCCGCACCGAGGACGTGCCGGCCGCGCGGGCGGTGGGCCGCGTCGCCGCCGAGATGATGACCCCCTACCCGCCCGGCATCCCGGCCGTGCTGCCCGGTGAGCGGATCACCGGGCCGCTGCTGCGCTATCTGCGCTCGGGCGTCGCCGCGGGCATGAACGTGCCCGACCCCGCCGATCCGAAGCTGGAGACCCTCCGGGTCTGCGCCGAGGGGGAAGGCCCCTGACGGCCCGGGGCACGAGGACCGACCGACCGCACACGGGAAAGCCGGAGCGACACACCGGAAGGGCGGGGCGAGGTAATTGCCTCGCACCCGCGATCCGCGCCGGCGTACGGGTATGGCCAGGCGCCGGGGGGCGGGGTA